>CAZDEX010000134.1:0-5977 GCA_964504405.1 uncultured Gaiellales bacterium
CGGCGAGGAAGCCGTAGCCGGGGTGGATCGCATCGGCGCCCGCCTGCTTCGCGGCGCGGATGTGCTCCTCGGAGAAGAGATAGGACGCGATCTCGATCGTCTCGTCGGCCGAACGCGCGTGCAGCGAGCCCGCGTCGTCGGGCGCGACGACCGCTACCGTGCCGAGCCCGAGCTCCCGTGCCGCACGGAAGACGCGTAGCGCGATCTCGCCGCGGTTCGCAACGAGCACCTTGTGCATCAGCCGTCCACCAGCAGGCCGTTGATCGGCCCGAGGAAGCTGCGCGTCCTGCGCGAGACGCCGGGCAGCAGGGCGAGCGTCTCGCCCTGCTCCGCGGTCGGACGCCAGACGCGGTCGACGACCTCGTGCGCCTCGCCGTCGACGTCGTCGTGGCGCAGGTGCTCTCGCCAGAGCTTCAGCCGCGTGTCGCGGACGAGATGCTCGTCGGTGGTGAGCAGGCACGCCTCCGTGTCGTTGAAGAACGAGTGCTCGTTCAGGTTCGCCGAGCCGATGCAGAGCCAGCGGTCGTCGACGATGCCGATCTTCGCATGCACGTACACCTGGCCGCTCCGATGCGGCTGGTAGAGGGTGCACGCAATCAGCCGCTGGTCGCGGTCAGCGTCGGCGAGGACCCCGAGCTGGCCGCGCGTGTCGTCTTCGCCATTGTTCGGCCGGACCGGCAGAAGGACGACCATCCGGAACTCCTCGCTCGGTGGGTCGCAGAGCTTCGCGGCGAGGATGTCCACGATTTCGGGCGACCAGAGGAACTGCGACTCGAGGTAGACGAGCCGTTCGGCCGAGCGCAGGGCGCGAGTGTACGCCTCGAGGATGCGGTAGTCGCCGCGCGGGATCGCGCGGTACACGTTGTTCGGGACCGTGCGCACGAACTGCGCGTGCACGGGACCGCGCGGCGCGTCGTCGCATTCGGGGTGGAACGCCTCGTTGGTCACCTCGCGCCAGCGCAGCGCGATGTGCTCGGCGACGTCGCGCACCAGCGGGCCTTCGATCCGCGCGCTCGCGTCGTGCCATCCGATCGACGAGCGCGGCCCGTGGTCGCTCGTGTCGAGCCGGTTGCCTTCGAGCGCAGTCAGGTCGATGCCGCCGACGTACGCGATGCGACCGTCGATCACGGCGAGCTTCTCGTGATGGCAGTGCATCGGACGCTCCTTCGCGTCGAGCGCCATCCGGATCTTCGTCCCGTGGGTCAGCTCGTCGCGCACTCCGCGCACGTCGGCGCGCGACGGGCGAAAGAGCGGGAGCGGCGCGCCCGCCCAGGCGAGGACGCGCACGTCCGCGCGTTCGGCCACCTCGGCGAGGAGCTCGCGCAGCGTGGGCCCCCCCGACGAGAGGTGGAATGTGGGCTCGAAGTGCCAGCCCGCGAGCAGCACCGACTTGCGCGCGCCCGCGATGTCGTCCTGCAGCCGCCCGAGCGCCTTGTCGCCGTCGACGAGCACGTCGACGCGATTGCCCTGGCGCGGTGGGGGGTGACCCGCGCACCACAGCCCGTCCTTCGGCGGGTCGTACGCGTGCCGCCACCCGCGCCGCCTCAGGCGGCGACGGTGGTGCTGGACGACGAGTCGCTCGACTCCTCCGCCGATTGCACCGTCCAGCCTGTCGATCCGCGCGACCGCCATACGAGGGCAAGCGTAAGCGCGCAGATGCCGGCGAGGCCGAGGTAAGGGACGGCGTCGCTCGTTGCCTGGGCGAGGGCGCCGCCGCCCGCCGCGCCGAGCGTCTGACCCGGCGCCCACGCGAGGTTGATGAGCGCCGAGGAGTACGCGATGTCGATCCCGCGCGTTTCGGCGAGGTTCGTGAGCAGCGTCATCCCCGGCGTGAAGAACGTTCCGAACGCGACGCCGCCGCACACGACGAGCACCGCGAGCAGCCACGCGTGCCGCGGCCAGGGCAGGAGCGCCGCGACCGGGATGGACGCGAGCAATCCCAGGACGAGCGGCAGCTGCGGCCCCCGGCGGTCGGAGAGGTGGCCGAGCGCCACGTTGTTGCCGGCCTCGAGCGCAGCGGAGCAGAGGAAGACGGCGCCGATCGCGACGGCCCCGAATCCCAGCTCCGCGAGGCGGAGCGGCGCGAGCACCGACAGCACACCGAAGAGCAGTGCGGGGAGGACGACGAACCACGACGCTCCCACGATCTGCTGGTCGCGCAGGGAGCCCAGGAGCACGGCCGGCCCCTGCAGCTGCACGGGGCGCTCGCTCGGGGTCGCGGCGGCCCACGCGAGGAGGCCGAGCGCGAGCGCGGCGACCGCGCCGAACGTCCAGGCGATGCCTGCGAGCGATGCGATGCCGCCGATCACCGGCCCGAAGAGCGCGCCGCCGACGGCGGCGGCGAACGCCTGCCCGATCAGGCGACCGCGGCGGTTCGGCGGCGCCTCCGCGACGAGCCACGCAATCGCGCCCGTCCAGGAGAAGGCGCTCGCCACACCCTGCGCGAAGCGCGCCGCGTCGAGCTGCCAGGGCTCTGTCGCGATCCCGAAGAGCGCGGTGCAGACGGCGACGATCGCGAGCCCGGTCATCACGGTCGGTTTCACGCCCAGGCGGGCGGCAAGGACGCCGCTCGGGATGGCACCGACGAATGCGCCCGCCGGATACGCCGCCGCAACGACGCCGGCGCCCGTCTTCCCGACCCCGACGCTGTGCGCGAAGTGGGGGAGGAGCGGCGTGAGAGCCGCGAAGAAGAGCGTGTCGAAGAAGACGACGGCGCCCGTCAGGAGCAAAAGCCTGCGCAAGGCGCTACTCTGCCGAACCGCATGAAGATCAGGGTGGCAGCGCTGCTCGCCGCCCTCGCGTTCCCGGCGGCAGGGAGCGCGGGAACGGTGTTCCTGCTCGACGGCCGCGGCTGGGGGCACGGGGTCGGCATGAGCCAGTGGGGCGCGGAAGGGTTCGCGCGCCACGGTTACAGCTACCGCCAGATCCTCGCGCACTACTACCCGCACACGCACATCGGCCTCGCCGACGGGCGTGAGGTGCGCGTGCTCCTCACCGATCAGCAGGATGCAATCCGCGTGGGGTCTGCGGCGCCGTTCGTCGCGCTCGACGCCCGCGGGCGGAAGGTGCACCTGCCGGCGCGCGACGTCGTCGTCAACGGGAAGTTCATGCTGCGGCACAAGCACTGGGAGCCGCCGCTTCGGTTCCAGCCGGGCGCGCAGCCGCTCCGCATCGGCGACCGCGGGTACCGCGGGGACGTCGTCGTGAAGGCGACGCCCGACGGGCTGATGGCGGTGAACATCCTCCCGCTCGACCGCTACCTGCGCGGCGTCGTCCCGTGGGAGGCGCCGAAGGGCTGGCATGAGGCGACCTACGAAGCGCAGGCCGTCGCCGCACGCTCGTACACGCTCGCGACGCTGCATCCTGGGAAGGACTTCGACCTGTACCCCGACCAGCGCTCGCAGATGTACGGGGGCATCGCGGCGGAGCGCGACGAGACGAATCTCGCGGTCGGCGCGACTGCGGGCCAGGTGCTCGTCTGGCACGACACGATCATCCCGGCCTACTACTTCTCGACCTCCGGAGGGAGGACGTCGTCGATTCACGACGCGTGGCCGCGCGCCAAGCAGGTGCCGTACCTCGTGTCGGTGAGCGATCCGTACGACTACCTCTCGCCGCACCACGTGTGGCCGACGATCACGTTGTCCGCGGCGCGGGTCGCGTCGGTGCTCCACCTGGACGGCGTGACGGACATGCAGGTGCTGGAGAACTCGTCGGGCCGCGCGCGGGCGGTGCGCGTCAAGACGGCGCGCGGCTGGAAGACGTTCGCGGGCCAGGTGATCCGCAAGAAGTTCGATCTCGGCTCGACGGACTTCGACGTGAACGTGCTCACGCTCGACGACCCGGGCGGACGCGCGCTCTACCGCTCGCAGGTGCACGTCTCGGGCTGGATGCGTGGGCTCGGTCGCGCGCGTCTGCAGGAGATGACCGACCGTGGTTGGATCACGCTGCGTCACGTGCATCCGGGAGGCGACGGCCGGTTCACGGTGACGGTTTCCGCCGTGCGCTCGACCCAGCTGCGCCTGGCCTACAACACCGTCGTCGGCGACGCGGTCGCGCTGCAGGTCGCTCCGCGCGTCTCGCTGCAGGCGACCGGCACGAAGTTGCACGTCATGGTCGCGCCGCCGCTCCCGCTGCAGGTGCAGCGGCTGTCGCATCGCGAGTGGCGCCCGGTGGCGCGGTCGACGGGCGAGTTCGACCGCTCGCTGCGTCCGGGCAGCTACCGCGTCGCGGTCCTGGGCGGCGCCGCGTACTCCTCGCCGGTGACCGAGCCGGTCGCCTTGCGCACGGTCGTAACCGGGCCGTAGAGGGTGGGGAATCTGATTCGGCGAAGCCGAACCAGATTCCGAGGTTTCGCGAGCCGGGCAAAACCCGTGATTCTGCTTCGCCTACGGCGAATCAGAATCCAGCCAGCCGGGAGCGCGCTTCTCGAGGAACGCGCGCAGGCCGTCCTGGCCCTCGGCGCTCGTGCGGTGCGCGGCGATGCGCTTCGCGGTTTCTTCCGCGGAGAGCGGGGCGCGGGCGAGCTCCTTCGCCCCGCGCGCGGCGTTGGGCCCGGCGGAGAGGAGCTCGTTCACGACCGCGTCGACTGCCGCGTCCAGGTCGCCGGCGATCTCGTGGATCAGGCCGATGCGCAGTGCGGTCTCCGCGTCGAAGCGCTCGCCGGTGACGAAGTAGCGGCGGGCCCACGTCGAGCCGATCTTCGCGAGGGCGAACGGCGAGATCACTGCGGGGACGATCCCCAGCTTCACCTCGCTGAAGGCGAACTGCGCCGACGGTTCCGCAACGACGATGTCGCAGCACGCGACGAGCCCGCAGCCTCCCCCGAGCGCATGGCCCTGCACCCGCGCGATAACCGGCGCCGGGCACGCGTCGATCGCGTCGAGCATCGCGCGCAGCCGAAGCGCGTCGGCGACGTTCTGCTCGTACGTGAGGTCGACCGACGAGCGCATCCACTCGACGTCCGCGCCTGCAGAGAACGAGCGGCCGTCGCCGGAGAGCACGACCACGCGTGCGTCGCTCACGTCGGCGAATGCGTCCGCGAGCTCGTCGATCAACGCAGCGTCGAACGCGTTGCGCCGCTCTGCACGCGCCATCGCGATGCGCAGCACCGGACCATCGACTTCGATTCGCAACGCGCTCACGCGGACGATCCTAAAGCTCTTAGACGCGAGCCCCGATTCCCTACCTCTCGGCCACGGGCTACGAACACGACGCAGAACTAGAGGAACGCGAGGCCCAAGCGTGCGAGCTGGCCGGAAACGGACACCGTCGCCTCGAGGTCGAACACCTCGACGATGTCCGGGTCCTTGCCGATCAGCTCGCGCGCACGCGACGGCAGCTCCTGCTCGGACGCCGCGAGCGACTCCCAGACATACAGCGCGCCCCAGCGCTCGGTGGCCTCGTCGCTGAACCACGCTTTGAACAGCAGGCCGTGCACCTGCTCGAACTGCGGTACCGACTCGTCACGCAGGTAGTCGCGCAGCTCCTCGATGCTCGTCGCCGAGTCGGCGAGGCTCCAGATGACGATGCGGACGACCACCGCACGTCACCCTAACGACCAACGCGCCCCGGAGGGCGCGCTGCTCGGCAAGTCTGAGGAGGACGTTGCTGCGGTTCTGCGCACTGCCACGCTACGACGCGTGGTGCGCGCGGGCATCGGCGTCGAGGACGATTCGGTGTCGTTCTCGAGGACGACGAATGATCGAATCTCGTCACATACGAAAGATCCCGAACTGCGAGTCCGGGATCGGCGCGTTGACCGCTGCCGAGATGCCGAGGGCGAGGACGCGGCGCGTGTCGAGCGGGTCGATGATGCCGTCATCCCAGAGCCGCGCGGTCGAGTAGTACGGGTTGCCTTCCTCTTCGTACTTCGCGCGGATCTCGTCCGGTTCGGTGTCGCCGACCATCGAGAGCACTGTCGCCGCCTGCTCGCCGCCCATCACCGAGATGCGCGCGTTCGGCCACATCCAGAGCT
>CAZDEX010000135.1:0-5943 GCA_964504405.1 uncultured Gaiellales bacterium
GTCACCACGTCGTAGCCGGCGCGCTTCAGGCGCAGGGCGACGAGGGAGAGGATGTCCTCGTCGTCATCCGCACAGAGGACGACGTTCGTCATGCGGCCACCGGCAGCTCGACGACGAAGGTCGTGCCGGCGCCCGGCTCGCTGTCGACGCCGATGCGCCCGCCGTGCGCCTCGACGATCGCCTTCGAGATGTAGAGGCCGAGGCCGGTCCCCTGGATCTGCGCCTCGAGCGCGGACTGCGTGCGGAAGAACCGCTCGAAGAGCCGCTTGCGCTCGGCCTCTGTGATCCCGATCCCGCTGTCGGACACTTCGATGCACACGGTGCCATTCTCGGCACCGAGCGTGACGGAGACGTGACCGCCGCCCGGGGTGAACTTGATCGCGTTCGAGACGAGGTTGTCGAGCAGCTGGGCGAGCCGGTCCGGCTCGCCCTGGATCACCGGAACGGGGTTCGCGTCCACACGGAGCTCGACAGAGGCCGCGGCCGCCCGCGGACGGGCCGAGTCGACCGACTGCAGGACGACCTCGTGCAGGTCGACGGGACGCCGCTCGAGCTCGAGCCGACCGTACTGGAGCCGTGCGGCGAAGAGCAGGTCGGAGACGAGAGCGAGCAGGCGATCCGAGTTGCGCTCGACGATCGAGAGATGGCCGCGCTTCTCGTCGCTCTCCTCCTGCTCGAGAAGGAGCTCGACGTACCCGGAGATGGACGTGAGCGGCGTGCGCAGCTCGTGCGAGATGCTCGAGACGAACTCGTCCTTCAAGCGGTCGAGCTCGACGAGCTGTTGGTTCTGGTAGGCGAGAAGCTGTTGCGCCTGCTCCGCCTCGCGCCGCGCGAGGCGCTCCGAGCGCCCCGCGCGCTCGACCGCGCGCACGAGGCCGGCGAGCCGGACGAGCACGATCGCCCCGAGCGCGGCGCCGCCGAGCGCGATCACGTACGCGTGTACCCGATGGTGGGCGACACGCTCGATGAGCAGCGTGACCGGTGCGGTCAGCGACGCGGCCGCGAGCAGGATGAGCCGCGTGCTCGTCAGGCGCGGCAGCCGGCGCCGGTCCGGTTGGGCGATGCGCGCCATAGACGGCTCGAGCGCTGCCGCGCCCCACACGACGTAGGAGCCGAGCCACAGCGCGTCCAGCCAGCCGCCGCTCACGTACGTGCCCGGATGCAGCCCGTAGATCTCGTCGGCGACGACCCACAACCCGAGGCTGACGAGCAGCAGGCGGTACGCGGTAGTCCGTCCGCCCGGCCCGATGAGGAGCTGCGCGAATGCGACGAGCAGCAACACGTCGACCGCTGGGTACGCCATCGCGACGAGTCGCGCTCCCTCCGTGCCGAAGGCGATGTGGTTGTACGGGTCGATGAAGAAGACCCACTGCACGAGCGCGACTCCCGCAAAGAGCAGCAGCGTGTCGAGCATCGCGGTGCGGCTCGTCTGCCCGCCCAACCGCCGCAGGACGAGGAACACCCCGGCTGCGAGCAGCGGGTAGCCACCGAGGTAGAAGGCGTCGGCGACCGAGGGCAACGGCGGCTCGCGGTTCAGATCGATCTCGTAGACCGCGAAGATCGCATCGCCCGCGACCTGGCCGAGCAGTCCGAGCGCGAAGAGCCGCCACGGGAGCCGTGCGCCACGCGGCAGGTTGCGCGTCGCTCCCACGTAGATCGCCGTGACCGAGGCGAGGCCGACCCCGACGTAGTAGACCGACTGGATCTCCCGATGGCCCCCGAGGAGCAGGTAGACGCCGATCGCAAGGGCCCCCACGCCCAGGAACCCCCACGCCGCGGGCGCCGCGCGCAGCCGGCTGGTCACGGCCGGAACGGCCCCGCTGAGTGATTGCGTCGTCACCGTGGTGCTTGTCGGCACTACCCTATCCGCCCCTTTAGCCTGCTCAAGCGCTCGTCCGAGTTGGCGCGGGCCCCCCTACTCTCCTATGCTCTCCCCGAATTCCCCTGACCCCCCAGGAGCTACAGGAGGACGAGTGAAGAAGCGCATCTATGCGGGCGCAGGTTTGTCCGCACTGATCGCAGTCGTGGCGCTCGTGGCCACGGTGAGCGGGGCGATTGCGCGGAGTGGTGCGACACCGCTTCCGGCTTCGTCGTGCTCGGCGATTCAGAACCCCGGCGGGAACCTGCTCATCGCCTCGGATCTGCCCTTGCAGGGCTCGGGTCGTACGCAGACCTCCCAGATGACCCGCGCGATCAAGTTCATCTTCGCGCAGCACGGCTGGAAGGCAGGCAAGTACACGATCGCCTACCAGAGCTGCGACGACTCGACCGCGCAGGCGGGCAAGTGGGACTCGGGCAAGGCGTCGGCCAATGCGAACGCGTACGCGCAGAACTCGAGCGTCGCGGGCGTGATCGGCACCTTCAACTCGGGCGCTGCTGAGATCGAGATCCCGATCCTGAACCGTGCCCCGAACGGCCCGATCGCAATGGTCAGCCCCGCGAACACCTACGTCGGCCTGACCCATGGTGGTCCGGGCACGGCGGCGGGCGAGCCGGGCAAGTACTACCCGACCGGCAAGCGCAACTACGCGCGCGTCGTGGCGGCGGACGACTACCAGGGCGCTGCAGACGCGGTCCTGGCGAAGTCGCTCGGGATCAAGAAGATCTTCATCCTGAACGACAAGGAGGCCTACGGGCTCGGCGTCGCGACGAACTTCAAGAACGCGGCGAAGAAGCTCGGCCTCGCGATCGCCGGCTTCACGGCGTGGGACGGCAAGGCGTCGTCCTACGAGGCGCTCGCCGTCAAGATCAAGTCGTCGGGCGCCCAGGGCGTCTTCGTGGGCGGCCTGATCTGCGAGAACGGCGGCAAGGTGGTCAAGGACATC
The DNA here is from genome assembly GCA_964504405.1 of uncultured Gaiellales bacterium. Lineage (GTDB taxonomy): Bacteria > Actinomycetota > Thermoleophilia > Gaiellales > Gaiellaceae > PALSA-600. Next base: position 2,826 of record CAZDEX010000135.1, read on the forward strand.
GTTGCCGGCGCACCCGGCATCAAGGTCCTCATGCCGGACGGCTTCACCCCCGTGTCGGCGACCGTTCAGCAGGCCGGTTCGGCTGCTGAGGGCTCGTACGTCTCGGTTGCAGGTCTGCCGAACTCCGCCCTGAAGGGCGCCGGCGCCGCCTTCGTCAAGAACTTCACGAAGGCCGACCACAAGGCACCGGACCCGTACTCGGTCTACGCCGCCCAGGCGGCCGAGGCCATGGTGGCGGCGATCGCGCAGTCGAACGGCACGCGCTCGGACGTCACCAACCAGCTGTTCAAGATCCGGATCAAGAGCAGCATCCTCGGCAGCAACTTCGGCTTCAACGCCAACGGCGACGTGACCGCCAACCCGGTCACGATCTACAAGGTGACGGGCGGCAAGTCGACGACCTACAAGGTCATCGTCCCGCCCAACTCGCTTGTGAAGTCCGCATAGCCGGGACCCCACGAAGCACGACCAGCACGCGACGGGGAGGGCATACGCCCTCCCCGTTTCTTATGCTGAAGCAGGATGGGGGCGGTCATACCGACCGAGGCGCAGCTGGTCGCCCGTTGCCGGACGGGCGACGCGGCGGCGTGGAACGAGCTCGTCGAGCGCTTCTCCCGATACGTCTACGCAATCTGCTCGCAGGGGTTCCGTCTCAGCGAGCACGACGCCGAGGACGTCTTCCAGGACGTCTTCACACGGGTGTACACGCACCTCGACCGGCTGCGCGACGACGAAGCGTTCCGCCCGTGGCTCGCGCAGCTGACGCGCCGCACCTGCATCGACCGCCTCCGGAGCGGCGGTCGCGAGGCCCCCGTCGAGGAGCTCGAGCCCGCCGAGGTCGACGAGACGCTCTCGTTGCTCGACGAGGCGATGACGGTGCACGAGGCGATGGGCGAGCTGCCCGAGAACTGCCAGGAGATCCTCGACCGCTTCTTCGCTCGCGACGAGAGCTACCGCACGATCGGCGAGGCGCTCGACCTCCCGGCCGGCACGATCGCGAGCCGCATCTCGCGGTGCCTCGACAAATTGAAGGCCCTGCTGGAAGAAACCGGGGACACCGCGCGTCCTGAGGCCAGGTGATTCGAATGAGCGCATCTGAACACGACAATCTCGGCAGGTTGATCGCCGCACTCCCCCCAGCTCCAGAGGGCTGGACCCGAGCGGCGCAGGAACTGCCCGCCGCCCGGAGGGGAATTGCCGACCTCATCGCCAGGGCCGAGGCGGACGCCGCCTACCGTGAGCGTCTGATCGCTGATCTCGAATCGGCGCTGGCGGCGGAAGGCATCGAGCCCACGCCGTCGATCCTCGACGAGCTACGCAACCGGTTCCGGTCCGTCTGACGCGCCTGCTCTCCCGTCCACCGGCTCGGGATATGGGACGATTCCGAGCCGGTGGACGTACCGCGCATCGATGACCTGCTCGACGCGCTCGCCGCGCAGCAGCCCGCGCCCGGCGGAGGGTCCGCGGCGGCGGTCGTCGGCGCGATCGCAGCGGCGGTCTGCGCGAAGGTCGCAGGGTTCGCAGAGGACGGCGGATCGGTGGCGCAGGCGGCCGCGCTGTGCCGTCGGCTGACGCAGCTCGCGGAGGAGGACGCGCACGTGTTCGCGAACGCACTCGGCGAGCTCGACCGGCGCGACGACGACTTCAAGCTGGGCCGGGCGCTCGACAGGGCGGCCGAGGCGCCGCTACGGATCGCGGACGCGTGCGTCGACGTCGCCGTGCTCGCCGCCTCGCTTGCATCGCGGGGCGCACCGGCGCTGCAGCCGGACGCGCGCGCAGCGGCCGCGCTCGCGGCCGGGGCCGCACGCGCATCTGCCGTGCTCGTCGAAGCGAACCTCGCCGTCGCGCCCGACGACGACCGCGTGCGGCGTGCACGCAAGCTCTCCGAAGAGGCCGCAGCGGCCGCAGTCGCGTGACGCCGCCTCTCGCCGCCGTACCGGATCTCGACGCGGAGCTGGACGCGCTCTACGACCTCCCGCTCGAGGCGTTCACGAAGGCGCGCAACGACCTCGCGACCCGCCTGCGCAAGGCGCACCAGTCGGACGCGGCCGCAGAGGTGCGCGGGCTGAAGAAGCCGAGCGCGGTCGCGTGGGCTGCGAACCGGCTGGCCCGCGAGGAGACGAAGCTCGTCGCCGCGCTCCTCCAAGCGGGCGAGCGCCTGCGCGACGTGCAGCAGCGCGCGCTCTCGGGTGATGCGAGTCACGACGACGTGTCGGACGCTGCAGCCACCGAGCGGGACACGATCCGCGCGCTGCTCTCGTCCGCGCGCAAGCAACTCGGCGCGAAGGCGACGCCGGCGCTCCTCGACCGCCTGTCGCAAACGCTGCGCGCCGCCGCCGTGGACGAACAGGGACGGTTGCTCCTCGAGCGCGGGCGGCTGACCGAGGAGCTGAAGGCGGTCGGCTTCGGCCCGCTCGAAGCGGTCACGCCGTCGAAGCGGCGCGGCGGCGACGAGGTCGCGCGCGCCGCGCGCGAGCGCGTGACCGCGCTCCGCGCAGAGGCACGTCGCCTGACGACCGAGGCGCGCGACGCCGAGCGCGCCGCGCACGACGCTGCGCGCGCGGCGGAGATCCTGCGCGAGGAGGCCGAGCAGAAGCGCGCCGAAGCCGAGCGCGCTGTCGCAGAGCTCGCCGAGGCAGAAGAAGCGCTCCGCGTGCGGCGGTGAGCGACCCGACGTACTTCGAGCTCTTCACGCGAAACTCGGACGTGCTGCCGTTCCTCGCCGGCAACACGATCTTCGAGCAGGGCGACGAGGCGGACTGCTTCTACGTCGTCCGTCGCGGCGCGGTTCGGATCCACGAGGGCGACCGTGAGCTCGAGACCGTCGCGGCGGGCGGCATCTTCGGCGAGATGGCGCTCGTCGACGGGTCACCGCGCAGCGCGACGGCGACGGCCGCGACGAACTGCGAGCTGGTGCCGGTCGACGAGCAGTGCTTCCACGCGCTGATCAGACAGGCCCCGTACTTCGCGCAGTCCGTGATGCGTGTGCTGGCCGCGCGGCTGCGCGAGCGCTAAGAAGGCGCGCGCGGGGGAGAACCGAAGCTGCTCCCCCGCGAGCTCCAGAGGCCCATACGGGATTCGAACCCGTGCCGCCGCCGTGAGAGGGCGGTGTCCTAGG
>CAZDEX010000136.1:0-2464 GCA_964504405.1 uncultured Gaiellales bacterium
GGGCTGCCGCCGATCCCCGGCGTCTCGACGTTCCCCGAGCTGAACGTGCGCACCTACGTCACGCGTGACGACAAGCCCGGCATCTGGTTCTTCTCCCTGGAAGCCGCGAGCACGTGGTTCGTCGAGGCCGCCAAGAAGATCTACCGGCTGCCCTACAACCGCGCGCGCATGCGCTGCGAGCGCGCCGGTGACCACGTCGAGTACGAGTCGTCGCGCGCCGGCGCGACGTTCAGCGCCCGATATCGCGGTGAAGGCAATCTCTTCCACGCCGAGGCGGGCTCGCTCGAGCATTTCCTGACGGAGCGCTACTGCCTCTACACCGAGGACGGCGGCCGCGCGTATCGCGCGGACATCCACCACCCGCCGTGGGACCTGCAACGCGGCGAGGCCACTGTGGTCGACAACACGATGTCGCCCCTGCCTCTGGCCGACGAGGAGCCGCACGTGCTCTTCTCGCCCCGGCAAGACGTCGTCGTCTGGCCGCTGCGAGAGCTGTAGGAAGCTCTCACAGAACGAAGCGCTGTGTCATTCTGCGAGAGCTTCTAACGTTGCGGCCATGAGCCCACAGCGGCGCTCCGCGCTCGTCTCGGTCGCCGCGGCTGCGACCCTCGTCGTCCTCAAGCTGAGCGTCGGCCTCGCGACGCACAGCCTCGGTCTCGTGTCGGAGGCGATCCACTCCGGCACCGACCTGGTTGCCGCGCTCCTCACGTACTTCGCGGTGCGCGTCGCCGCACGGCCGGCCGATGTCACCCACCAGTTCGGCCACGGCAAGGCCGAGCACCTGTCGGCACTGGGTGAGGCGACACTCCTCTCCGCTGCGAGCGTGTTCATCTCCTTCCGGGCGGTCGAGCGGCTGACCGGCGCGACGGGCGGGACGGTGCACACCGCGTGGTACGCGTTCACCGTGCTCGGCGTCGTGATCGCGATCGACGCGAGCCGCACATTCCTTTCCTGGCGCACTGCGCGCGCGTACGGAAGCGCGGCACTCGCGTCGAACGCGCTCCACTTCGGCAGCGACCTGCTCGGCTCGGTGGCAGTGCTCACCGGTCTCCTGTTCGCGCATTACGGCCACCCGAACGCCGACCCGATCGCTGCGCTCTTCGTCGGGGTTCTCGTGCTCGTCGCTGCGGCGCGGCTGATGAAGGGCAACATCGACGTGCTGATGGACCGCGCTCCCGCGGAGGCCGAGGCCGCCGCGCTCGCCGCAATCGGCGCGACGCGACCGGCCATCGAGCTGCGGCGCCTGCGCATGCGCCAGGCCGGCGGCCGGCAGTTCGCGGACGTCGTGATCGGCGTGCCGCCGGGCGCCGCCGTCGGGCAGGGGCACGCGGCGGCCGACGCCGTCGAGGCGGCCGTCGCGCATGCGCTTCCCAATGCGGACGTCGTGGTGCACGTCGAGCCGCTGGAGGACGCGGGACTGCGCGAGCGCGCGCACGCCGCCGCGATCGGGGTCCCGCGCGTGCGGGAAGTGCACAACCTCGCGCTCGTCGACGTCGACGGCCGCAAGGAGCTCTCGCTGCACGTCAAGCTTCCCGGGGAGCTTCCGCTGGACGAGGCGCACGAGATCGCGGAGCAGCTGGAGCAGGCGATCTGTCGGGCCGTGCCGGAGATCTCCGGTGTGCAGACGCATCTCGAGCCGCTGACCGAGACGAGCGAGGCGCGAGAGGTGGAGGCCGACGCTGCGGCCGTCGTTCGGCGCGTCGTCCGCGAGGCGACGGGAGCGGAGCCGCGCGAGCTGCGCTTCCTCCGCACCGACGGGGGCCTCGTCGCGTTTCTCACGCTCGGGCTCGAGGGCACGCGCCGGCTCGACGACGCCCACGCGCGGGCCTCGGAGATCGAGGAGCGGATCCGGCGCGAACGGCCCGACGTGGCGGACGTGATCGTCCACACCGAGCCGTGATTTCCAGGCTTTTAATGTAAGAAAGCCGTAAAACAGGGTGCCGTCCGCTGTCGACCCGGGCACACGAGAGAGACCGAATCGACCGAGAGGACAGGCAGACATGACAAAGACCATTCGGAGCGCACTCGCGCTCTGCGCGCTGCTCGTGGGTGCGCTTTCGTACGCCGCCGCGGCGTACGCCTGCGACGGGCATCACGGTGACGGCGACCACAAGGCCGCCGGTGCCAACGACACGAGCTTCGCGAGCCGGCACCATCACGACGGTGACCTCTTCAGGTTCACGACGACGCTCACCTCGCCCGACAACGGGTGCGGCGACCACGTCTGGGCGAACGACACGATCAAGCGGACGTACGTCGTCAAGAAGAGCGACAAGGGGAGCTACCGCCTGACCGCGTTCGACCGCGGCACGTTCGTCACCGTTGCCGGCACGAGCCCGCAGGGCTGCGCGACCGGCGTCGACAACACCCACCACGGCTCGACCGTCACTGCCGGGATCCAGGGCAAGCTCGGCGGATTCCTCACCGAGACGATCACCGGTGGCACGCTGAACACGCACGCCAC
>CAZDEX010000136.1:2564-5917 GCA_964504405.1 uncultured Gaiellales bacterium
GCGGAGGGGAAGATCGGCGGCTTCACGGTGCTGAACGACTGGTCGGCGCGCGACCTGCAGCGCGCGGAGATGCGCGTCGGGCTCGGGCCCGCGAAGGGCAAGGACTTCGCGACGTCGATCGGCCCGGTGCTCGTCACGCCGGACGAGTTCGACGGCAGCGAGGGGGAGATGGTCGCGCGCGTGAACGGTGAGGAGCGCTCGCGGGGCAACCTGCGCGACATGCACCACCACTGGGACGCGCTGCTCGCGCAGGCCGCGCGCAACACGCTCCTGCGCCCCGGCGACATCATCGGCTCCGGCACCGTCGGAACGGGCTGCATCCTCGAGCACGGCGACGGGCGCTGGCTGCACCCTGGCGACGTGGTGGAGCTCGAGATCCAGGGCATCGGCGTCCTGAGGAACACGGTCGGATGATCGGCCCCGGCGACGTCCGTGCCGCGGCCCGCCTGCTCGACGGCGTCGCGCATCGCACGCCGGTCGTGTCGTCCCGGGCCCTCGGGGAACACGTCGTGATCAAGCCGGAGAGCCTGCAGCGCGCCGGCGCGTTCAAGTTCCGCGGCGCCTACAACAAGATCGCGTCGCTCGAGCGCGGGACCCCCGTGGTTGCGTACTCGTCGGGCAACCACGCCCAGGCTGTTGCGCTCTCGGCGCAGCTGCTCGGCTCGCACGCGACGATCCTCATGCCGACCGACGCGCCTGCGTCGAAGCGCGCGGCGACCGAGGGCTACGGCGCCGACGTGGTCACCTACGACCGCTATACCGAGAACCGCGAGGAGATCTCGGAGGCACTCGCGGCCGAGCGCGGCGCCGAGCTCGTGCGCCCGTACGACGACCCGCTGATCATGGCGGGCGCGGGGACGGCTGCGCTCGAGCTGCTGGAGGACGCGGGCACGGTCGAGACGCTCGTCGTGCCGGTCGGCGGCGGCGGCCTGATTGCAGGCTCCGCGACGATCGCGAAGGACCTGGGCGTGCAGCGCGTCGTCGGCGTCGAGCCCGAGGCAGGCGACGACTGGAAGCAATCGTTCGCCGCCGGAGAGATCGTCGCGATCGACGTGCCGCGCACGATCGCCGACGGGCTCCAGACGCACGCGCCGGGCGACCTGACGTGGGAGGTCGCGTCCGGACTCGTCGACGAGATCGTGACCGTGACCGACGAGCAGATCGTCTAGGCGATGCGGTTTGCGTTCGAGCGGTTGAAGCTCGTGATCGAGCCGAGCGGCGCGGTCGCGATCGCCGCCGTGCGCGAGGGCCTCGTCTCAGGCGGGCGGATCGGCGCGATCGTCTCGGGCGGCAACGTCGACGCTGCCCGCTTCGCCTCGTTGGTCGCGGATTCTGATTCGGCGTAGCCGAATCAGATTCCGCCTTCCGTCGCCCGCTGCGCCACCTGCGCCCGCTCGTCCCAGAGCCGGAACAGCTCGATCACGTCGTCGTCCAGGTCGCGGGAGACCCAGCCCTTCACGCCGAACTTGTGCGGGGCCGCGCGGCCCGTGTCGACGAGCATCTCGCGGATCCTCGAGGTGAACGGCAGGTCGGCCCATGCGTCGTGCAGGTGGCCGAGCTCGCGCTTCCCGAGGCGGAACTCGACGCCGCCGAAGCGATGCGCGTGCGTCGTCACGCCCTCCCACGACCCGACCTCGCGCTCGATGCAGTCGCGGATATCCTCCATCCGTGCCGTTCTACCAGCGCATGGGCCAGCTGCCGCGGAAACGCCACATCGTGTCGCGCGACAACGGGACGCTGCTCACCGAGGAGGTGATGGGCTTCGAGGGCTTCTCCGGCCTCGAATCGATCCTCTACCACCTCCAGTCGCCGTGCCGTGTGATCGAGCTCGGGGAGTTCGAGCCGATCGTGCGCGAGGAATGGGTGCCCGACGCGCACGCGCAACGTCACCTGCGCACGTGGGATGTCCCGCCCGCGGGTGACGCCGTCACGGGCCGCCAGCTGCTGATGTGGAACAACGACGTCGAGATCTCGCTCGCGCGCCCCACGGAGCCGATGGACTACTTCTTCCGGAACGGCGAGCGCGACGAGGTGATCTTCGTCCACGAAGGAAGCGGCACGTTCGAGTCGATCTTCGGCGAGCTGCCGTACAAGCCGGGTGACTACATCGTCGTGCCGCGCGGCACCACGTACCGCTTCGCTCCGGAAGGGGAGCAGCGCTACCTCGTCTTCGAGACTCCCGGCCTGATCGCGATCCCGAAGCGCTACCGGAACGAGCACGGGCAGCTGATGGAGCACGCGCCGTACTACCACCGCGACATCCACACGCCCACCGAGCTGCACACGCATCGCGACCAGGGCGAGTTCACCGTGAAGGTGCGCGTGCGCGACGGCTACCAGACCTACGTGATCGACTACCACCCGTTCGACGTCGTCGGCTGGGACGGCTACGTCTATCCATGGACGTTCTCGATCCACGACTTCGAGCCGATCACCGGCAGGATCCATATGCCGCCCCCGTCGCACCAGACGTTCGCCGGCCCGAACTTCGTCATCTGCTCGTTCTGCCCGCGCAAGCTCGATTTCGACCCGGAAGCGATCCCGATCCCGTACCACCACTCCAACCTGCAGAGCGAGGAGATGATCTATTACGTCGACGGGAACTTCTCGTCGCGCAAGGGGATCGAGCTCGGTTCGATCACGCTGCACCCGACGGGCCTGCCGCACGGGCCGCAGCCGGGGCTCGCGGAGAAGTCGCTCGGCATGATCGAGACGCACGAGTACGCGGTGATGTGCGACACGTTCCATCCGCTGAAGCTGACCTCGCTCGCGGCCGAGCTCGACGACGGCAAGTACATGTACTCCTGGGCCGAGGACGCGTCGGGCGCCGACGACCAGGCCGGTGTCACCTCGCACGTTTAGGTGAGAGTCGTCGTCGACTGGGACGGCACCGTCACGGTGCGCGATTCCCTGGTGGCCGCCGTGCACGCGCTGGGCGACCCGTCGGTCTACGACGGCGGGATCCAGGAGCAGTTCGACAGCTACGGCGAGGCGCTCGCCGCCGAGGTGCACACGCTGCGCGTGTCGGCGGACGAGCTTGCGGAGTGGGCGGTCGAGAACGTCGAGATCCGCGCGGGCTTTCACGAGTTCGCGGACCGCTACGAGCCACTGATCGTCTCGAGCGGGCTGCCGCAGATCATCCTCCCGGTGCTCGAGCGCGAAGGGCTCGACCTCGAGGTGCGCGCGAACGACGCCGATCCGCGACCGGACGGGTGGGTGGTGAAGTTCCGGCACGAGGGGCTGTGCGATGTGTGCGGCGACCGCTGCAAGCGCCGTTCGCTGCCGGACGAGCGCCCGCTCGTGTTCGTCGGCGACGGCTGGTCGGACCGGTGCGCCTCGCGCGCGGCCGACCG
>CAZDEX010000137.1:0-5871 GCA_964504405.1 uncultured Gaiellales bacterium
GCTCCGTCGTCGTGGTCTTGCCCGCGTCGATGTGGGCCATGATCCCGATGTTGCGGACACGGTCCAGCGCCACTCTTGATTCCGTAACTGCCAAGTCTCTCCTAATCCGTTACCAGCGGTAGTGGGCGAAGGCCTTGTTGGCCTGCGCCATCCGGTACATGTCGTCCTTGCGCTTGAACGCGTTCCCCTGCTGCTCGAGCGCGTCCAGGATCTCCCCGGCCAGCTTGTCGGCCATGTGCTTCTCGCGCCGGTCGCGGGAGTAGGTGACGAGCCAGCGCAGGGCCAGCGTGCGCCCGCGGCGCTGCGGCACCTCGACCGGCACCTGGTAGTTCGCGCCGCCGACGCGCCGCGACTTCACCTCGAGCACCGGCGTGACCGTCTTCACGGCCTGCTCCAGCACCTCGACCGGCGGCCGGCCCGTCTTCTCGCCGACCTTGTCGAGGGCCCCGTACACGATCGCCTCGGCGGTCGACTTCTTGCCGTCGCGCATCACGCGGTTCATGAGCTGCGTGACGAGCTGGCTGTCGTAGACCGGGTCGGAGATGACCGGGCGCGGGGTGATCTCGGCCCTACGAGGCACTCTTCTTCGCTCCGTACTTCGAGCGGGCCTGCTTGCGGTCGGAGACGCCGGAGGCGTCGAGCGCGGCCCTGATCACCTTGTACCGGAAGCCCGGCAGGTCCTTGACGCGGCCCCCGCGGACGAGCACGACCGAGTGCTCCTGCAGGTTGTGGCCCTCACCCGGGATGTAGGTACCGACCTCGATCCCGTTCGTCAGGCGAACGCGGGCGATCTTCCGCAGCGCCGAGTTCGGCTTCTTGGGGGTCGTCGTCGAGACGCGCGTGCAGACGCCGCGCTTCTGCGGGGCTCCCGCGAGCGCAGGGGTCTTCGTCTTGGCCTTCTTCGACGTGCGGCCCTTGCGGATGAGCTGATTGACAGTCGGCATGCTGAGGCTGATCTTCTCTTTCGGGTCGTATACAGACGGATGGCCCGGGGAGCACAGGGCTCCCACGGAACCGGCTGGGCATGGTAGCGAAACCGCCAGGGCCCCGCAAACGTTGAAGCGCTGCGCGGCTCACGTTTTTCCGTGCTCCGCACCATAGATTCCTTCCGAAACCTTCCCTACAGTGAGACGTCTCTGCGGTGACAACGATCATCTCGATCTGCGCGCTCGGCCTCGCGTTCTTGACGGCTGCCATTTCGGCCGTCGCGGTCTGGCGCGCCCGCAACCAGGCTGACGAGCGCGTCGCCGAGGCGGTGCAGAAGCTCGCCGCCGGGATGCAGGAGACGATGCGGGACATGGCCCTGGCCGTGGAGTCGGCCCAGACGGCCTCCCGCGCCGACCTCTTCACCGGCGAGCTCGCCGCCTCGCTCGACCTGGACGAGGTGACCGCGCGGACGCTCGAGGCCGCGTCCCTCGTCCCCGGCGTGGAGGCGGCCCTCCTGGACGCGGCCGCGCCGGAGGGCGCGCGCCTGAGCGCGACCGTCGGGCTGCCGGAGGAGGAGCTCGCAAAGGCGGCCGTCCAGCTGCCGGACAACGACAACCTCCGCGCGGTCGAGATCACCTACCGCTACCGGATCGACGACGTCGAGAACTCCTCGGCGACCCACATCCGGTCGGGCGTCGCCCTGCCGATGCGCGCCGACGGCACGTCGGTCGGGACGCTCTCGGCCTTCTCGCGGTCGGCGGGCGGGAAGCTCGGCGACGCGGAGATCGACCAGCTCGAGCGGCTCGCGGTGCGCGCCGGCCCCGCGCTCGAGAACGCCCGGAAGTACTCCGAGGCGCGGGCGCTCGCCGACCTCGACGCCCTCACCGGCCTCCACAACCGGCGCTACTTCCACGAGACCCTCGCGCGCGAGGTGGCCCGCGCCCACCGCTACCACCGCCGGCTTGCGGTGATCGTCTTCGACCTCGACGACTTCAAGGCGATCAACGACCGGGTCGGCCATCTCGCCGGGGATGCGGTGCTCGCCGAGGCGGCGCAGCGGATGCTGACCGTCGTTCGCTCCGCCGACATCGCCTGCCGCGTCGGGGGCGACGAGTTCGCGCTCGTGCTGCCGGAGTCGTCGGCCGAGGAGGCCGAGCTGCTCGCGGGCCGGATCGCCCGCGCGATCAGCGTGCGGCCGATGGGCGCGGCGGGGACGCTCGAGCTGTCGGCCGGCGTTGCGGAGCTCCGCCCCGGCGACCGCCCGAACGACCTGTTCGAGCGCGCAGACGAGGCGCTCTACCGGGCGAAGGAGCTCGGCAAGGCGCAGACCGTCGCGGCCGACGGGGCATGAGGCCCGAGGCGCCTCATCGATTCTGATTCGCGAAGCGAACCAGAATCGAGGTTCTCGCCCACACCCAGCAGTGAGTGGAACCCCCTGAATCTGGTTCGGCTGCGCCGAATCAGATTCAACCCAGCGCCAGGAACGGCAGCCAGTCGGTCAGGTCGAGCGTGGCGGGCTGCGGCGACTGGTCGTGCCGGCACGTCAGGCCGGAGAGCGACTGGTTCTCGCGGACGCGCACCCACTGCGCGAAGGCCGTCGCGCGCTCCTGGTCCGCGAAGGCCTTCCTGATCGCGGGCTGCGCCTGCGGGTACGGGAACGCCCCCAGCGGCGCCGGCTCGCCCAGCGCCGTCACCTGCACGCCGTCGACCGTCGTCTTCTCGCCGACGGCGAGCGTGAGGAGGCGGCCGGGCGCAACGCCCTGGATCGCGAGGCCGGTCTTCGCGTTCCCCAGCCAGGCGACCTTCTTGCTCGCGCGCACCGGGCGCGCGAGCTTCGAGTCGTAGGAGCCGTACCAGGCCTGCAGCTGCGAGGACGCCGGCGTGGCGACGCGCATCGTCGCCTCGAGCGCGCGGCGGCGCAGCTCGTCGGCGAGGACGATGCGAGCGAGCGCCGCCGTCGCCTTGGCCTTCACGAGGGCCGCCTTGTACGCGGCGCGCGAGCCTCCGAAGTGGTCGATGATCGCGTCGCGCTCGGCCTGCGCGATGTCCTGCGGCGAGACGGCGCGCGCGGCGGCGAGCACCGCGTGCTGGAACCCGGCCGAGAACGCGAGGTCGCGGTCGCCTGTCACCCGGGTGATCGCCGCCACGTCGTTCGCGAGGAGCGGCGTCTTGCCGAGCAGGCACAGCGTGCCGGCGGGCAGCACCGCCCCCACGTCGAGCGACTGGTCGAGCGTCTTCCCGGCGAGCGCAGGCGCGTCGCACAGCGAGTGATCGCGCGTCCACAGCCACGTGCACGCGACCTTGTCCTTGTCGGGGTCCTGGCCCTTCGGGTTGAACGCGGCCCAGCCCCACGACCAGACGCTCGCGATGTCCAGCTCTTTCGCGACCTGCTTCGCCGCGAGCGCCTCCCACTTCGTCACGTCGAGCCACTGCGGGAGCGGCAGACCCTCGCGCCCGCCTGCGCCCGGCGTCGAGCTGAACGTCAGCATCATCCCGATCCGGTTCGTCGGCACGCCAATCTGGATCAGGTCCTCCATCCGCGTGCGCATGGTGTTGCGCAACCGAACGCTGCCGGCCACTGCGGCCTGCTTCGAGACGGACGGGCCGGAGAAGTAGACCTCCGGGACGATGTCGGAGACCTGGGCGACGGCGCGCCACCAGTTGTCCGCGTCGTCGTCGTGCGTGTACGGGCTGTTCGAGAGGAGCAGGAACGGGCGCGCGCCGCGCTCGGCCAGCCGTGTCAGGTACGCGAGCACGTTCGCCCGGTACTGCGCGGTCGTTGGCGTCCACGGCGTCGGGAGCTGCGCGCCGAAGAGCTCGTTCTCCGCGATCAACGGGTGGTCACAGCCCGAGGACGTGACGGCGGTGTCGAACAGCTTGTCGGCGCGCGACTGGATCGTCGACGGATCGGCCGGGTTCGACGGGGTGCCGACCCGGTTGTTCAGGTAGAGGTCGAAGTAGACGGTCTGCGCGCCCTTCGCACGCAGCTGAGGCGGGACGATGAACTGCGACGCCGCCCCGACGATCCCCGGCCGGGCGAAGATCGTCGACCAGAACGGCACCTGCCCGTCCGCGTAGTCGACCCACAACGGCTGCCCCTGCGGCAGCCCGCACGGGAGCGGCAGCGGGGACGCGGGGCTTCCGCCGCGCGCCGCGCCAACGCCAATCGCGAGCAGCGCGACGCCGAGAAGGAGGATCCGTCTCACGGCGAGACGTTGTAGCAGGGGCGCGAGACCGGTTCGTGTCGACGCGACGCGGCGCCGACGGGACTCCGCCGGTTCAGCTACCTGTGGGAGCCAGCGGAACGTCGAGCCAGAACGTGGAGCCTTCGGCCTCGGTGCTGCTGAAGCCGACTTCGCCCCCCTGGGAGCGCGCCAGGTCCCGTGCGAGGGCGAGACCGAGGCCCGTCCCCTTGATCGCCCGGGTCGCGTCGGTCTCGACGCGGAAGAACTTCGTGAAGATCCCACGAGCCTGGTCCTGGGGGATGCCGATCCCGAAGTCGCGGACGCTGACGCGAGCACATTCGTCGCGTGCTTCCACGGTCACGTCGATCTTGCCACCCCCGGGTGAGTACTTGATCGCGTTCGAGAGGAGGTTCGCGATCACGCTCTCGGTACGGGGCGCGTCGCCGAAGACCGAGACGACACCGAGGCCCGGCGCAACAGTGATGGTGTGGGCGGCGCTCTGCCCGCGGAAGACCGCAACCTGCGCCTCGACGACCGCGGCGAGGTCGAAGACGCTGGCCTCGGCCGCCTGCTGCTCTTCGAGCAGCTCGGTCAGCATCCGATCGAGCCGTCGTGTCTCGTCGACGATGATCTGCGCGTACGTGGCGCTCGGGTTCTCGACGAGCAGGGACGCGTAGCCGAGGATCGCCGACAGCGGCGACCGTAGATCGTGCGTGACCCGAGCGAGGAGCTCCGTCTGCGCGTTCTCGATGGCCGCCATGAGTTGCTCGCGCTCGAGATAGTCGGCGATCAGCCGCGAGAACACCTGCATGATCCGGAGCTGCTGAACGTCGAGCGTCTCGTCGGGGTCATGGCTCAGGCAGCAGAAGGTGCCGTAGAGCGTGCCGTCCGAGAACTCGACCGGGACCCCGATGTAGGCGCCGATCGCGCACGAGGTCAGCGCTTCCAGGTCGTTCACGCGGGCATCGTTGCGGGCATCCCTGATCACGTTCGGAGCGAGACCCGCGACCATCCGCCGGCAGATCGTGGCCTCGAGCGGAAACCCGCGGCCCGGCACGATGCCGAACCCGCCGCCGTCGCCGTCGACCTTCAGCACGACCTGGTCTCCCTCGTGGAAGGCCGACACGTACGCGACGTCCATGTCCAGGAGGTCGCGGGCGGCAACCACCGCGCGGTCGAGGATCGCCCGCGACCGCTCGGCGGCGACCGCGCCGAGGATGCCCGCATCCGTCCGCGCCGGGTCGTCGTCGCCCGCGCGCCGATTCGTCGCCGCCTCCATCCCAGTGATCGCCTTTTGCATGGTGTGCTCAGGCGGTGAGAACCCCCCGCCGCTTACCACAGTCTACGGATCGCCCGCCCGCGGGCATCCCTCGAAGGGGTCACACGCACCCACGTCGGGTCGACAGAACAGCGAAGGCCCGGCGGATGCCGGGCCTTCGGTGACCTTCGAAGCCGTTCGGCTCGCGCCGAGCCGGCAGCGGATCAGTCGTCGAGCGGGCTGTCGACCTCCGGGGTCTCCGTCGCCTCGCCGGCCTCGTGCGTCGTCGGTCCGTCTGCGCCCGGCTCGCCGCCGAACGTGAGGTCGAGGCTGCCGAAGTCGATCGCGGAGCCGCCGTCCTGGCCGATCTCCTCGAGCGCCTGCAGGAGCGTGTCCCGCTCGTAGGCCTCGCGGACGATCGGCTCGCTCGGCGAGATGTCGATCGACCGGTACCGCTTCAGGCCCGTGGCCGCCGGGATCAGCTTCCCGATGATCACGTTC
>CAZDEX010000138.1:0-3666 GCA_964504405.1 uncultured Gaiellales bacterium
CGGTGTCGGTCGCCTCGGCGACGGAGCGGATGCGCGACTTGATCTCGTTCGTGATATGCGGGATGACCTGCACCGTCGAGCCGAGGTACTCGCCCTTGCGCTCCTTGCGCAGCACGCGGTCCCACACGGCGCCTGCCGTGTGGTTCGCGGCGCGCGAGAGGTTCTCGTCGATGAAGCGCTCGTAGTGGCCGATGTCGAGGTCGGTCTCGGCGCCATCCTCCGTCACGAACACCTCACCGTGCTGGAACGGGCTCATCGTGCCGGGGTCGACGTTGATGTACGGGTCGAACTTCTGCACCTGCACCTTCAGCCCGCGCGCTTTCAGCAGGCGGCCGAGCGAAGACGCGGTGATCCCCTTGCCGAGCGATGACACGACGCCACCGGTGACGAACACGTACTTCGCGCTCATAGCGACCCCCTACCCCATTCGTCGACGTGCCGCAGCACCGGTGTCCGCTCGATGATCCGACCCAGAGAAGTGCGCTCGCCGAGGGCGGTGAGGCCGGCCAGCCCAGCGATGGCGAACCAGCGACCCCTGCCCGTGAGACGACTCACGGAACTCCATCCTAGCAGCGCCCCCAGCGCGTTCGATCCCGAGTCTCCGAGCATGGCCATCTCGCGGAGATCGTAGGGAGCGATGAGGACGGCGGCGCCGAGCGGCGCGCGGAGCGGGAGCGCGAAGGCGAGATACGCCTTCACCGCGCGGCCCGGCTTCGTGTCGAGCTGGTTCAACGCGTTCGACGACAGCCCGACGAGCAGCGCGCCCGAGAGGCTGCGCGTGCGCACGAGCGCGTAGAGCGGGATCGCGACGAGCTTCAGCACGCCCGTCGTGCGCCGCGCGCGCAGGTGCGCACGGAACCCACGCTCCGGCCCGGACCAGAGGTCGTCGGCGAGGCCGATCGCTGCGACCACCGGCTCGTGCACCGCCGTGATCCACCCGACGAGTGGGAGCCGCAGCCCGCGGTGGTTGACGCGCAACGGCCCCGCGCCGAGCGCGATGTGCGCGAGCTGCCGGCCCCGGTGCACGAACCCGCGGAGGTCGCGTCCGGTGGCGCGGTGGCGCAGGTCGAGCTCGACCTCCTCGACGGCGATGCCGGCGCGCGCCGCGTCGATCGTCATGCGCGTCTCGGCCCCGAAGCCCGGAGCGAGCGGGAAGACCGCGGCGCGTGCCCGTGCGTCGAGCCCGCGCTGGCCGGAGAGCGGCTCCGCCGTCTCCAGCCCCGCGCGCAACCGGATCAGCTCGCGCGCCACGCGCTTGGCGATCCCGAAGCCGCCGCCCTCGCGACGCGCGAAGCGCGCGATCCGGAGGCCCTCCAGCCCGTCACCGGCGAGCGGTGCGAGATCGCCCTGCACGTCGGCGTCGACGAGCAGGAGCGACCCGGGCGGTGCGGCCCGCTCAGCCGCCGAGAGCGCCTGCCCCTTCCCGCGGCGCGGGAGGCGCAGAACGACGGCGCCCGCGTCCTCGGCGCGGTCGGCAGTTGCGTCGCGCGAGCCGTCGTCGGCGACGATCACCTCCGCGTCCGGGAACGCCTCGCGTAACGCGCGGACGGTGCGCGCGATCGCGTCCTCTTCGTCGCGCGCCGCGATCAGGATCGTTAGCGGGGCAGGGAGCACGCGCGCATGATCCCTGCCCCGCCCCGATCTCCGTGCGGTTAGTGCTGCTCCGCCATCTGGAGCATCTCCTGCCCGATCTTGTTCGTCGCGTGCGAGATCTGCTTCGCCGCGAGCTCGAGCGCTTGCGCACGGATCTCCCCGCGCGTGGCCCGCGCCGCCTCCGCGAGCACGAGTCCCGCCTCCAGGTCGGCGAGGAACGGCGTCCACGGCGGCACCGGCCCGTTGCCCGTCGGGCCGCCGGCGTCGACCTTGACGCCGGCCGACACCCACGTCCCGACCTCGTACTGACCAAGCGGAAACCGCGGTCGCGTCGGCGAGACGGGCGTCTGATAGAAGGCGAACGCGACTGCGCTGTGACCGTGCTGCCCGATCAGGTCGCGGCTCATCGCGCTCACGTCCATGTCCGACCAGAAGATCGTCCAGTCGGTGAACGGGACGACACCGTCAACGTCCGTGAAAGCGCGAACATCCTCGTTCGCGCTGCCCGTGCTGACGAATCCCTCGTCGTTTGCGCCGGCGGTCAGCGTCGGATCGGACACGACGTCGACGAAGTCCGCGTCGGAGAAGTCACCGATGTCGACGTCGAAGGCGTCGACGATCAGCCCGGGCCCGCCGCCGTTCGGGCCACCACCGGGCGGCAGGTACCAACCCGTCACCTCGACGTCGGTCGACCCGACCGCGACTTTCAGGTCTTGGTCCGTCGACATGTGCGAGCCGTCGGCCGCGCCCGTCACCGACCAGAACATGAACGCGTCCGTCTCCGTGTGCCCGGCGTTGTTCCACGCGATTTGCGTGCCGGTCCACACCTCGTACTGGCCACCCGACGGGACGTTCGTCGTCTGCGACGGGGCGATCTCCGGCGCGGACGCGTGCTGGTGATGACGCCGGCCGCGTGAGACGTAGGTGCGGTAATGCGTGTGCACCGTGGGCATCGAGCCCTCCTTGTCGTCTTCTGCCGCAGAGGTCTCTTCGAGCCTGCGCTTCCTGCGAACGGATGTCAACCGCCCGTCGCGGGCTCGACCCTCGGCAACGGCGCCTCCGCCGTTTGCTTCACGCCGTACGAGCCGTGTGGCGCGCCTGCGAGGAGGAGCGCGAGCCCGAACTTGCCGGACGGCGTGTCGATGTCGTCCACCGTCGAGAGGCTCAGCTGGCCCCAGGCCGGGACCGAGCTCGGCGTGGAGTCGATGCGCTCGGCCCCGACGACCGGGACAGCAGCGCCGGCGAGGCCCGCGAAGACGCCCGCGACGAGCTCGCTCGTCGCTCGGTCCTGCGGCATCGCGCCGACGATCACGACGCCGTCGAGCGGCTTACCGCTCTGCCCGCGCTGCTCCTCGATAACGAGCGGCGAGACGATGTCGGCGATCGGGGTGACGCCCGCTGTCACCCACTCCTGGCCGAGCTCGTGCCCGACGGCGTCCATGGTCTGGAAGCCGGGACGGCCGCGCAGCGCGCTGCGGACGACGGCCGGGGCAATCGGCACCTTGAGCGCGCGGTAGAGGGTCATCGTCCCGCCCGCGTCGAGCAGCGCCTGTCGCACGTCGCCGAACGCCCGGCCGGGACTGCCCACCACGATCACGCCGATGCGCTTGCCCTTGAGCCGGTCGCTCATCAGCACCGGATACGTGTCCTGCACGAAGGTGTGCTCCGCCTGCCCTTGCTGGGCGAGCAGCGCCTTCTGTGCGCCGAGCTGAGCCGCCTGCGCCTGGAGCGCGGCGATCCGATTCTCGAAGTTCCGCCGCTCGGATTTGTCGACGAAGCCGCGGCCCGAGATGCCGACGCCCACGAGGATCCCCACTATCAGCGCGAGGAAGACGGCCGACAGCGACGCGACGTGGTAGCGGATGTCGAGCACGGCCTAGACGGTAGCGGCGGTCTGGACGAGGTCGTAGAGGCGCTTGACGGCGCGCCGCGCGTCGCCGCCGGTCACGGTCACCTCCGTCCGATCGTCGGCGGAGGCGCGCAAGCGGATCTCGACGTCCGTCGCCGGCTGCAGGAGGTGCCACGTCCAGCGCTCGAACGGCTCGACCTCCCGAATCAGGAGCATCGTCTCGA
>CAZDEX010000138.1:3766-5862 GCA_964504405.1 uncultured Gaiellales bacterium
TGCCACGTCCAGCGCTCGAACGGCTCGACCTCCCGAATCAGGAGCATCGTCTCGACACTGCGGCGACCGACGAACACGTTGCGCTTGGTCGAGTGCACCTTCCAGCGCGCCCCCGGGGCGAAGCCGCGGCGGTCGGGCTCGACGCCGGTGATCCCCGGCCACCAGTCCGAGAGGTGGTACGGCTCCGCGAGGAAACCCCACACGTCGGCGCGCGGCGCGAGCAACTCCATCGTCGCCGTCGTCACAGGACCGAGCGGGCGAGGTCCTCGATGATGCTTCGAAGCGCAGGCGATGCGAGGATCGCGACGACGATCGCGAGCAGCCCGACGGTCGCGAGCACGAGCAGCGGCCAGATCCCGACGCGGGGCGCCACGAGGCGCGATACGCCCTTTGCGTCGACGAGGATCTCCCCCACCTTGAGGCGCGTCACGAAGGTCGACGACATGCCGGCGCGGTCGCGCTCGAGGAACTCGATCAGGTTGAAGTGCGTTCCGACCGCGACGATCAGCTGCGCGCCCTTCTCGTAGGCGAGCAGGAACGCGACGTCCTCGCTGATCCCCGGAACGGACACCTCGTGGTACGGGACGCCGAGGCGCTCGAGTCGCGCCGCGCCCGGCGCTCCGCCGTCGCGGTAGGCGTGCACGACGACCTCGGCGCCGAGCTTCAGCGTGCGGTCGGAGACGGAGTCCATGTCACCGACGATGAGATGCGGCTTCCACCCCGCCTCGACGATCGCGTCGGCGCCGCCGTCGACGCCGATCAGCACCGGCCGGTAGTCGCGCACGTAGTTGCCGACCATGCGCAGGTCGCGCTTGTGGCCGGGCCCGCGCGCGACGACAAGCACATGATGGTCGCGCAGACGCGTCTGCAGCGGCGGCAGCTCGATGCCCTCCGTGAGCAGGCGCCCCTCGTCGCGCAGGTACTCGAGTGTGTTCTCCGCAAACGCCTGCAGCGCACCGGTGACGCGCGCACGCTGCTCGCTGAGGGCGCGCTCGAGATCGTGCTCGGCGAGCGCCTGCCCCTGCGCGAGGCACGTGCCGTTGCGGTAGAGCCCGGCGCCGCGCACCGAGAGCAGCTCCC
Organism: uncultured Gaiellales bacterium; assembly: GCA_964504405.1. Classification (GTDB taxonomy): domain Bacteria; phylum Actinomycetota; class Thermoleophilia; order Gaiellales; family Gaiellaceae; genus PALSA-600. The sequence goes on from CAZDEX010000138.1 coordinate 4,847, forward strand.
CGTCGGACACCTGCTCGAACAGGTCGGCCCCCGGCGCGTCGATCAGGCGCACACCGCCGCGGACGAGCTCGAGCGGCCCCGGGTTCGGGAAGCGCCCCGTCTGGCTCGGCGCCACGTTGACGACGACGCGCACGCCCGACTCGACGAGCTCCTCGGCCGAGACGCGGTCGAGGTCGGCGTGGTCGATGATCGCGACGTCGTCCGGCCCGATCCGCTTCGTCAGGTCCTTCGTCCTGCGGTCGAGGCGGGCGTGCCCGTGGAACTCGATGAAGCTCACGGCCAAAGGGTGTCAGACACCGGCGGTGCCCGACACCCCTCGGCCGTCGAGGCCGATCGGGTCAGCGTTCGAGCGAGGCGAGGAACTCGGCGCCGCCGAGCATCCGCTCGAGCTCGTCCCGCCGCTGTGCGTCGTCGAGCGGCTCGATCCGCGTGTGGGTCGGGTCCCCCGGCACCTTCTCGACGGAGAAGTGCCGGTCGGCGACCGTGGCGATCTGCGGCAGGTGCGTGATCGTGATCACCTGCGCGCGCTCGGCGAGCCGGCGCAGCGTCTCGGCGACCGCGTGCGCGGTCGTGCCGCCGATGCCCGCGTCGATCTCGTCGAAGACCATGGTCTCGCCGCCCGCGACTGCCGCGATCGCGAGCGCGACGCGCGACAGCTCGCCGCCCGAGGCGGTCTCGGCGACCGGGCCGAAGGGCAGGCCGGCGTTCGGCCGGATCAGGAATGCGACGTCGTCCGCGCCGGAGGCCCCCGGGTCGCGCTCGGAGAGCACGACCTGGAACTCGCCGTCGCCGAGCCCGATGCCCTTCAGCTCCGCGGCGACTGCGGCGGCGAACGGCTTGGCCGCCTTGGTGCGTGCCTTGCGCAGCTGCGCGTGGAGGCGGTCGACCTCCGCCTGCGCCGCTGCGAGGGCGGTCTCTGCTGCCTGGACGGGATCGTGGCCTTCGTCGAGAGCCGCCAGCTCGCGCCGTGCCTCCTCCCCGCGCTCGAGCAGCTCGGCGAAGGTCTGCGCACGGAA
>CAZDEX010000139.1:0-1502 GCA_964504405.1 uncultured Gaiellales bacterium
GGCCCGTACAGCTCGCGTGCCTGGTCGTGCGCGGCGGCCAGCGCCGACTCCGACAAGGTCGTCGAGTCGGTACGCATATAGGTGATGTAGCCGTTCTCGTAGAGACGCTGGGCGACGCGCATCGTCTGCTGCGAGGAGAGGCGCAGCTTGCGGCTCGCCTCCTGCTGCAGCGTCGAGGTCATGAACGGCGGCGCGGGCCTGCGCGTGTACGGCTTCTCCTCGACCGACGCGACCGTGAACTCGGCCCCGTCGAGCGCCTCTGCGAGCGCGCGCGCGTCGGCCTCGGTCAGCTGCACGGCGTCGTTGTTGCGGAGCGTCCCGTCCTGCGCGAAGTCGCGGCCCTGTGCCACGCGCCGGCCGTCGACCGATGCCAGGCGCGCGGTGAAGTCGCCCGGCGCATAGGTGGCGACGATGTCCCAGTAGTCGGCGGGGATGAACTTCATCCGCTCGCGCTCACGCTCGACGACGAGTCGCGTCGCGACCGACTGCACGCGCCCCGCAGAGAGCCCTTGCATGATCTTCCGCCAGAGCACGGGCGAGACCTCGTAGCCGTAGAGGCGGTCGAGGATCCGACGCGTCTCCTGCGCGTCGACGAGGCGGTCGTCGATGTCGCGCGTCTCTCCGAGCGCGCGCTCGATCGCCGGTCGCGTGATCTCGTGGAAGACCATCCGCTTGACGGGCACCTTCGGGTCGAGCACCTCGCGCAGGTGCCAGGCGATCGCCTCGCCCTCGCGGTCTTCGTCCGTCGCGAGCAGGAGCTCGTCCGCGTTCTTGAGCTTCGCCTTCAGGTCGGAGACGACCTTCTTCTTGCGCGAGTCGACGACGTACAGGGGCTGGAAGTCGTGGTCGACGTCCACGCCGAGGCGCGCCCAGGCCTCACCCTTGTACTTGGCGGGGATCTCCGCCGCGTTGTTCGGCAGGTCGCGGATGTGGCCGATCGAGGACTCGACCACGTAGTCCTTCCCGAGATAGCCGGCGATCGTCTTCGCCTTCGCCGGTGACTCCACGATCACCAGCTTCTTGGCTGTACCTCTAGACCCAGCGTTTGTCGCCATTTCGCGCGCCACCATAGCGCCGTGGGCCCAATGGGCGATACTCGCCGCCCATGGCACGTCCGCCCCGGCCTACCTTCCTTTACTCGGCGATTGCCGCGTTTTCCTGGCCTGTGGTGCGAATTCTCTTCCGCTACCGGGCTTTCGGACGCGAGCATCTGCCCCGCGAAGGCGGCTACGTCCTGGCCGCCGGGCACGTCTCGAACCTCGATCCGTGGCCGCTCGGGCTCGCGATCTGGCCGAACCGGTTCCTGCGGTTCATGGCCAAGTCCGAGCTCTTCTGGTTCCCGCTCTCGCTCGTCACGAACGGGGCCGGGGCATTCAAGGTGCACCGCGGCCGGGCCGACCAGGAGGCGATTGCCACGGCCGTCCGGCTCGCCCGGGAGGGCAACGTGATCGGGATGTTCCCCGAAGGCACGCGCCGCCGGAAGGGGCTGCGGAAGAAGTACG
>CAZDEX010000139.1:1602-5851 GCA_964504405.1 uncultured Gaiellales bacterium
CGTGTACGCCGCCGGAGCGGAAAATGAGCGGCGTGCTGCTCGCGATCGACGGCGACTCGCTGGCGCATCGCGCGTACCACGCGCTGCCGAAGTCGATCCGGCTGAACGCGATCGTCGGCTTCTCGAACTTCCTGCAGCGGTTGTGGGACGCCGAGCAGCCCGAGGCGGTGCTCGTGGGCTGGGACTCGCTCGAGACGCCGACCTACCGGCACGAGGCGCTCCCGGCGTACCAGTCCGGTCGCGTGTTCGAGCAGTCGATCCTCGACCAGCTCGGGATGATGCCCGCGCTGACCGAGTCGTACGGGTTCCTGGTCGGCAAAGGGGGCGGCTACGAGGCGGACGACTTCCTCGCTGCGGCCGCGCGCGCGTGGCCCGGGCCCGTCGTCGTCGCGACGTCGGACCGCGACGCGTTCCAGCTCGTGTCGGATCGCGTGACGATCCTGCAGCCGGTGAAAGGCGTGTCGGAGCTCGCGCGGATCGGGCCGGCCGAGGTGCGCGAGCGGTACGGCGTCGACCCCGAGCAGGTGCCCGACTTCATCGCGCTCCGCGGCGACCCCTCCGACAAGATCCCCGGAGCGCCGGGCGTCGGCCCGAAGAAGGCGGCCGACGTGCTCAAGCAGCACGGCTCGCTCGCGCAGGCGCTCGCCGACGGCCGCTTCTCGCAGATCGCGGAGGAGCTCCTCCTCTACCGCGACATCGCGACGATGGACGCCGACGCGCCGCTCCCGAAGCTCGGCCCGACGGCCCCGGACTGGTCGCGCGCCGCCGACCACGCGCGCGATCTCGGGCTCGGCTCGCTCGAGAAGCGGCTACGCGAGCGCGTCTGAGAGCCCGAGCGTCACGAGCGCGCACGGCCCGATTATGCTCCCGCCCGATGGACGACTGGCTGCGCCGCGTCGCCGCGGCGATCGGGAGTGACGAGGAGCTCTCCGGCGCGGATGCGGACGCTCTGCTGAAGATCGCCCGCATCGCGGCGCACGACAGCGACGACCGACGGAATGCGCCCCTCCTCGCCTACCTGATCGGCCGCATGCGCACCGACCGGCCGCTCGACGAGATCCTCGCCGAGGTCAGAGCCGCATCGAAGTCGTAAGCCACGCGTCGTTCGCCGAGCTGCACCCGACCGGAGGGCATCCCGAGTCGCAGCAGCGGATGACGGCGCTGCACGAGCGCTTTGCGTTCGTCGAGTGCACGCCTGCGTCCGAGGCCGACGTTATTCGCTGCCACAGCGAGCGCCTGCTCGAGCAGGTGCGCACGACACGCGGATGGATCGACGCCGACACGCTCTGCACCGAGACGACCTTCGACGCGGCGCTACTCGCGGCCGGGGCGGCGATCGAGGCAGTGCGCCGCGGCGGGTTCGCGCTCGCACGCCCGCCGGGCCACCACGCCGAGCGCGACCGAGCGATGGGCTTCTGCCTCTTCGACAACGTTGCGATCGCCGCGCGCTGGGCACAGGCCGAGCTGGGTCTCGCGCGCGTCGCGATCGTCGACTGGGACGTGCACCACGGCAACGGCACGCAGGACATCGTCGACGGCGATGCGTCGCTCCTCTTCGTCTCGCTGCATCAGTGGCCGCTCTATCCGGGCACGGGCGGGCCGTACGACCAGCGCCCGGGCATCGTCAACGTCCCACTGTCACCGGGGACCGGCGACGCGGGGTACCTCGAAGCGTGGGAGACGGTCGACCGCGCAGTGCGCCGCTTCGAGCCCGACCTGCTGCTCGTCTCGGCGGGCTTCGACGCGCACGTCGACGATCCGCTCGCCGACATGGAGGTGACGGCCGACGGGTTCCGCGAGCTCGCGCGGCGCGCATCAGCGCTCGCGCCGCGCGTCGCCGTGGTCCTGGAGGGGGGCTACAACCTGCAGACGCTCCCGGACCTGGTGGGCGCAGCGCTCGCCGGGTTCGAAGAGGTGTCAGACACAAAGAGCGGTGTCTGACACCTGCGCGCGCTCTCGCGCTCCGCGCGCATTCGAACGGGTGTCTGACACCCTTTTGGCCCCTGGACGCGCAAACGGCCGACTCACTGAGCCGGCCGAGTGCCGCAGAAGGAAGGAAGTCAGTCGTACCGGTGCCGCCCTCACTGTGTCGGCAGGCAGACGGATCGGCTCGACACGCGGCGTAGGGGAAATCGCATCCCCCACGGTGAGGGATACGGTCAGCCGCGCGCCTGCTCGAGGCGTTCGAGCGCCTCACGGCGCGACGAGACACCGAGCTTCGAGAGCAGGCTCTTCACGTGGGAGCGGACGGTGTGCTCCGAGATGAAGAGGCGCGTCGCGATCTCGTCGGTGCCGAGGTGGCGGTCGAGGAGGAGCAGCACCTCGAGCTCGCGCGCGCTCAGCACCTGCGCGATCGACTCCGGCACGACCGTGCTGCGCGCGCCGCTGTCGCGCACCTGATCGAGGAGCCGGCGTGCAACGGCGCCCGACAGCGCCGCCTCTCCCTGTGCGACGCCGCGCAGGAACGACACGATGCGCTCGGGCGGCTCGCTCTTCAGGAGGTAGCCCGCGGCGCCGGCGCGGATCGCGCCGAGCAGGTTGTGCTCGTCCTCGGAGGCCGTGACGACGACGACCTCGGACTCCGGCGAGGCCTCGCGGATCAGCGGGAGGGCGGACAGGCCGTCCATCTCGGGCATCGAGAGGTCGAGCAGCACGAGGTCGGGCCGCAGCTCCCCGGCCTTCGCGATCGCCTCTTCCCCGCTCCCCGCCTGGGCCACGACCTCGAACCCGTTCTGGGTGAGGAGGCCCGCGAGGGCGTCGCGGGTCAGGGGATGGTCGTCGACGATCAGGATGCGCTCGGTCATGAGCTGGCTCGATTCTGCCGATAGCTTCGGCGATGTACCACGATCGCTTCGAGGGATTTCTCTGGGGCCAGGTGCTCTTGTTCGGGCTACTTGGCGCTTCACTGGCGCTCTTCCTGCGTTATCCGACGCTGCGCGCGCCGTATGCCCTGCCCGAGCTGAAGCTCGTCCTGGCGACCGTCTTCCTGATCGCAGGGGCGCTCGTCGCCGTCCTGACGGCGACCCGCTTCGCGGTCGAAGGGCGCCGGTACGACCTCTTTCTCTGCTGCGGCTTCTCGATCGCGTCGACGTCGTGGCTCCTCTTCACGGTCGTCCCGGCCGTTTCGCATTCCGCGGGCAGCCGCACCGAGCTGTGGGCCGCGATCGCAGGCCGGATGGTCGGCTGGGGCGTCATCGCAGCCGCGCCGTTCGTGCGTGGCCGGGCGCACCACCGCAAGTGGTCGCTCTGGAACGGCCTCGTCATCTCTGCCGCCGCGCTCGTCGTCGTGTGGGGCCTGTCGAGCTCGCTGGGCGTCGTGCTCCCGAATCTCGACCCGACGCGGGACCCGACCGTCCCCGCGTCGCTGAACGGCGCCCTCGCCGCGCAGGCGATGCTGCACCTGCTCGCCGTGGTCGGGTTTGCGAACCGCTTCCGTCTCCGCAGCGAGGACCTCGACTACTGGCTCGCCCTCGGCGCGACGCTGATGCTGTTCGCGTCGCTGCACTTCATGTTCACGCCGCTCGTGCGCGTGGGCGACGTCTCGCAGGGCGACTACCTGCGGCTGCTCGCCTACGGCGTGCTGCTCGTCGGCGTGTGGCGCGCGATCCGCGGCTCGGAGTTCGGCCGCGCCGTCGCAGAGGAACGCGCGCGCGTCGCGCGCGAGATCCACGACGGGCTCGCGCAGTACCTGTTCGCCGTGTCCACGCACGCCTCGATGCTCGAGGCAGGCGCCGACCCCGCAAAGACGATCCCGCAGCTGAAGGAAGCGGCGCTCGCCGCCCAGCAGGAGGCGAAGTACGCGATCCTCGCGCTCTCGTCGGCGGCAGGCCGTTCACCGTTCGATGCGGCGTTGCGACGCTACATCGACTTCCTGACGGCCGACGGTGCGCTCGAGGTCGAGTTGACGATCGACCCGTCGATCGCCCTCGGCCCCGACGAGCAGATCGAGCTCTTCCGGATCGTGCAGGAGGGGCTTGCGAACGCCCGGAAGCACGCCGGGGCGACGCACGCCTGGGTGCAGATCGGCGAGCGGATGGGCGAGCGCGTCGTGACGGTGCGGGACGACGGCGCAGGGTTCTCGGTCGACGACAGCACGGCCGGCCACGGCCTCCGGAACATGCGCGAGCGTGCGGCCTCGATCGGCGGCGCGCTCACCCTGCGCTCCGCCCCCGGCTCGGGCACGGCGCTCGAAGTCGTTCTCCGCACCTAATCCCCCATTGGTTTACGCGAGGATCGCGACGCGGAACAG
>CAZDEX010000140.1:0-5850 GCA_964504405.1 uncultured Gaiellales bacterium
CCCGGGCGCCCGGCCTGCGCCTTTCGGCTGTGCCGGCAACGTCCCGAACCGCACCCGGCCGTACCAGCTCGGGCGGACGCTCTCAAGCGCCGTTCCCTCAGACGGCCCGTTTGCTCATTCAGCAAATCTGTTGTAAGAGAGAACAAACGCTGCTATACTGCCGTTCGCAATGCCAGCAAACACCTCGATTCGAGAGAACGACCTCGTCGATGCTGCCGTCGCGTGGCTACGTGAGCGGATTCCCTCAGCCTGGTCCGTCGAGGCCACGAACCGGGAGGCGACGACCGCCGGCCGCGGCCGGCCGGACGGCACGATCACCATCAACGGACAGAGCGTCTACGCGACGCTGGCGGTCGAGGCGAAGCGCTCGCTCGGACCACGCGACGTCGCCGGCCTCTTCGGGAGCGTCGGCCGCACGCTCCGCGCCCTCTCCCCGAACATCCCGATCCTGGTCGTCGCCCCCTGGCTGAGCCCGCGCACACGCGAACTGCTTGCTGCGGAGGGGGTCAACTACCTCGACCTCACCGGAAACGCGCTCGTCCGGCTCGAGAACCCGGCGCTATTCATCCAGTCGCAGGGCGCGGACCGCGACCCGTCACCGACGCCGCGCGGCAAGGCTCGTGTCCGTGGGCCGAAGGCGGCGCGGCTGATCCGCACCCTCGTCGACGTCCGACCGCCTTACGGCGTGCGCGACCTCGCCGAGGCGACCGGACTCGCTCCGGGTTACATCTCGCGACTCCTCGACGCACTCGACGACGACGCACTCCTGGAGCGCACAAAGCGCGGCCGAGTGGAATCGGTCGACATCGCAGCGCTCCTCCGGCGCTGGGCAGAGAACTACGAGCTCTTCAGCTCCAACGACGCCCAGCCGTTCCTCGCCGCACGTGGCGCAAAGGACGCACTCGCCGGTCTTGCGGAGCTACCGGCGGCGCAACAGGCGGCGGTCACCGGGTCATTCGCAGCCGTTCGCATTTCTCCCGTCGCCGCGCCCGCACTGCTGATTGTCTACGTCAGCAACACCGAAGCGGTGGCGAGTGCGCTCAGTCTGATTCCAGCAGACCAGGGCGCGAACGTCGTGCTGCTTCGGCCGTTCGATCCGGTCGTCTGGCAACGAGTCGACGAGGAGAACGGTGTCCGCTACGTGGCACCGTCCCAGGCCGCGGTCGACTGCCTAACTGGCAACGGCCGCATGCCCGCCGAAGGCGAAGCGCTCATCCAGTGGGTGCTCGCGAACGAGCCAACATGGAGGCTGGATTCTCTGACTGAGGTCGCCGGACCACCCGCGTGATGGCAGCGATCGACCCGCAATACGTCGCAGCACGGCGCGTCCTCCTCGACGCGCTCGAAGCGCTCGCCGAACACAAGCAAGCCGTCATCGTCGCCGGCGCCCAGGCGGTCTACCTCCGTACGGGCGAAGGCGAGATCGGCATCGCGCCCTACACGACTGACGGCGACCTCGCGATCGACCCGGCGACCCTCCAAGACGAGCCGCAACTCGAAACCGCGATGCGCGCCGCGCACTTCACGCGCAGCCTCACCGAGCCCGGCATCTGGCTCGCGACCACGACGGTCGATGGTGAGGAGCTGACGATTCCGATCGACCTGATCGTCCCCGAAGGCGTTGCGCCACCGGGCGGGCGCCGCGGCGCCCGCCTCGGCGTGCACGGCAACCGCGCCGCGCGCCGCGCAGTTGGGCTTGAAGCGGCCCTCGTCGATCACTCGCCGATGACCGTCACGGCTCTCGAACCGTCTGACACGCGCCAGTTCGATCTCGAGGTCGCGGGTGTCGCAGCCCTGCTCGTCGCCAAGGCCCACAAGATCCACGACCGACTCGCGTCCAACCGTCCCGGCAGAGCGGAGGACAAAGACGCTGCAGACGTCTACCGAATCATGCAGACCACGTCGCCGATCGGACGCGGCTGACCGCCTAGCGGGACTCCGGAAGCACGAGACAGCGGGAGTCGTAACCGACGCGGCGATTGGTTTCCTAGTCGAGCTCTTCGGGCGGCGAAACGGCGAAGGCGTACAGATGGCTGTCCGAGCCCTTCAGCTCGCGATCCCCGAAGAGCAGGTCGCGACCCTTGCGGTGGATTACATCGGCCGGTTGATGACCGAGCTCGGCGATTCGTCTGATCGGCGTAAAGGCTAGGAACATGCCCGACATCGTTCCTTCGATCCAGTACGCGCCCGATGACCCGCGTCCAATCGGGTTCGCGGAGGAGGTGAGCCTCGGGCATCTCGGATCCGCTGGAGATGCACTTGCTGCCGTTGCGGCTGCCGTCAACTCTGTCCGCGGACAGGGCGCCGAGGTGCAGCTCCGTATTCGCCTGTGCAGTGCGCGCTATGCGCCCGCACTTCCATTCAACCTCTTCGGCTTCCACGTTCTCGACCTCAACGAAGAGGGCGAGTTCACGGACGAGATTGGCGAAGGTCCAGTACGAGGTTGATGTTCTACCGACCCGGGACGGGGTATCTCGCCGGATTCGACATCTTCGAGCCGCCTATAACGAGATCGATCTTGCACGAGAGGCTGTAGACAAGGTCGTCTCGATGATCGGAGGGCGCGACCGTCGACTTATCACCCCCGGCCTCCGCCCTCTCGATGAGGACAAGCTGCAACGGCAGTTTGCATCGATGGGTATCCGTCACTGGGTGAGTCAGACCGTGTGCGACGCCGAGGTATGTGGCAACGGCTACCTCGTGACCGTCCCTGATCCCTATCCCGCGCTGTATGCCCTCCGTCCAGAGGATGTGGAGGTTCTTGGTGAGGACAAGTTCCGACTGGTCGGGCCGTCCGCTGGCGAAATCGACGGCCACGTCCTCCACGTCCGCGGCATTGAGCAGTTCGAGAGCGCATACGGCATCTCTTTCCTTGAACCGCTACTTGCGCAGTACCGGACCCTTCGGACATTCCGAGAGGCGACCACGTTTGCGCGGCCAGTTCCTGCGTCCATTCCGTCATCGATCCTCCTTCGGGCAGGCCGAGGGGCTGCTACTCCCAGGAGCGCTACGGCAGTCCGGCTTTCAGTCTTGCTAACGGCAGCGAAAGCTCCTGCAAAACTGTACTTTTGCCCGAATCAGCTATTCGCTCGTTTCCGGCGGCTCCGTCCATCGGGCGACGAGCTCGAGCGGCTTCGCGTAGCCGTCCTTGCTGTAGAGGGTGCGACGCAGCCAGCGGTTGATTCGGCGCGGGTCGCTGTGCTCGAGCCCGCCCACGTCTTCGGCCTGCCAGCGGATCTGGAAGGCCATCTCGTTCATGAAGCCGAGTGTTCTCCGATCGACCGTTCGCGCGAGGCGGAGGTCGACGGCATCGAGCCGGCCGAACGTGTCCGGAGGTAGGCCTTCGTCGAGCAGTTCCTCCTCGACAGCGGCGACGACGTATTCACCGACTGGTCGCAGCTCGGGCTTGCGCACGTCCGGGCGAAAGACTGCAAAGAGCGTGCCCGCGTGCGTGATGAGCAGGCACTTGCGGCGCTCGATCCAGATCAGGTTTGCGTACCAGTCATCGTCGCTCGGTTTCAGGTCGGCGAGCGGCGCAGCCGGTTGCAGGAGGTCGAGCAGCTTGCGAGTGCAGCGGAGAATCACTGCGCGAGTGCCGGGCTCAGGCTGCGAGCCAGGCGAGCGCGCCGGGCACGCTCTGCCACTGCGTCTTCGCGCCGACGGCGTAGTCGACCGCCTCGCTCGGGTCGCCGAAGCCGACGTAGTCGGGCAGCCGCGCGGGCAGCCGCTTGCGGCCTGAGAGGTAGGCGGGCACGTGCGGGTTCAGCTTGCGCGCCTCGGTCCGCAGCGATTGCGACTCGGGGGAATCGCCTTGCCGGCGGAAGGCGGCGAGTGCTTTCGTGTAGACGAAGGCCGCGGCGTCGTCGTCTTCGTAGGCGGCGAAGAGCTCGTCCAGCTCGTCGTCGCGTTCGAGCGCGAGCAGGTGCTCGGCCTGGCGGTAGCGGATGCCCTGGTTGTCATTCGGGTTCAAACGCAGCAGCTCGCGCTGGTGCTCGACCGCCTCTTCGTGCCGGCCGAGCGCCCACAACGTCTCTGCGAGCGCGGCGCGGACGCGCATGTACGGCCGTGTTTCGATCAGACCCCAGAAGTGACCGGCGTCCTCCTCGAATGGGTCCGGCCCGAGCGCCCGCGCACCCGCCGCGACGCCTTGCTCGAGCAGCTCGCGGGCCTCATCGGGGGTTGCGGCGGTCTCCTCGGCGAGCAGCAGGTAAGCGTCGGCGCAGTCGGGCGAGATCGCGAGCGCCTCGTGCGCGAGCGCCACCCGGCGCGCGCCTCGCGCTTCGAACGCCTCGTACATCAGGTCCTGGGCGTAGAAGAGCGAGTCGTTCGCGGCGTAGTGGGCGGCGCCGCGGCCGATCGCCGCAAGGACACCCTCCATCGCGCGCGCGTCCGGCAGTGGAAAGACGGGCGCCGACTTGGTGCCGGGAACGCGCGCCTTCGCCTTCTTCTTCGCCACGCGTCGGAGTCTTACCGCTGGCTCGGACAGCGTCCCGTCGGCTCACAAACCTGACCGCGAGCACGATCAAGAGCTGGTGGGACGTTTGCCGTGATCAGCCTCGAGCTGCTCCGCTTCACCCGAAAGTCCGCGGGTGCGATGCCGAGCTTGCGGTCCGCATCCGCGCGGACGGAAGCGGCATCTCGATCGAGGGGCCGGAGCCGGAGCTCGTCGACGTGAACCACTCGGTCCTGAGCCTGCGTGAGGGGACGACGATCACCTGCGCGGACGATCCGGAGGAGTGGGTGCGCGGCCTGGCCGCTTCGTTCCGGACGCCGTACCTGTCGGCGCGGGTCGTCGAGGACACGAATCCACTCCCGGACGTCGAGGTTGCGGCGGCGGAGGTAGAGGAGCCGGTCTTCGGCTAACGAGACTTCGCGACCCGCCACTCGACCTTGTGGCCGAGCGCCGCGGCGAACCGTTCGACGGTCGAGAACTTCGCGTCGATCTCGCCGGCCTCGAGGCGTGCGACCGCGGACTGCGACGTCCCCATCCGGGCTGCCACGGCCGTTTGCGAGAGGCCGAGTCGCTCGCGTCTCGCGGCCAGATCGTGCAGCAGCTGCCGTCGCCGAAGCGCGGCCTCGACGAGCTCGGGGAACTCGGGGTTGCGCTCGCTGCGCTCGTCGACGATCTCGTCGAGGAAGTCGGGCCGTCTAGCCATGCGCCTCACTATAGCGTAGACGGCATCTCATCGCTGAGATTGAGGCCCGCCTCGCCGCCGCCAATCTGCCAGCCGCCGCTCGGCGAGCCGGATCTTCTCCGGCGGCGTCTTCGGTCTTCTTCGAGAAGCCAGCGAGCGCGAGCAGAACCTGGCCGCGCTGCCCCTCGGGCGCGAGGAGGATGCGGAACGTCTGCCGGTCGCCGTCCGCGCGGACCTCGTAGATCTCGCCGCGGAGATGGCGGGCCGCGGCGAGCCCCAGGTCGCGCACGTCTTTCATCGCGGCGACGATCGCGGCGGCGTCGACGTCCGAGAGTTCGTCCAGGAACTCCTTGATCGGCCGGCGGCCGCTCGCCGTCCGGTAGTCGCGCCAGCGGCGCCTCGTCTGGGGGCTCACGACGCCAAGGGTGTAGTGGCGAAACACCTGCCCCAGCTGGGTGTAGTGGAGCCGGTTGCCCTGCACGCCGGGTCGCGTAGTACTCGGCAAAGAGCGGTGCGAGCGCGGGGTGGATGGGGATCGTCCGCTGCCGGCCGCCCTTCGCCTTGCGCACCCGCAGCAGGCGGCGGGCGAGGTCGACGTCGTCCCAGTCGAGCCCGACCAGCTCGCCGCGACGGAGCCCGCCGTAGGCCATCACCGCCAAGAGCAGCCGGTCGCGCTCCGGCTTGCCGGGGAAGTGGCGCTCCCACAGGTCGCCAC
>CAZDEX010000141.1:0-5848 GCA_964504405.1 uncultured Gaiellales bacterium
GGTGTCGTCCGGCACCTCGATCCCGAGGTAGTCCCACATGCGGCTGTTCCATTCGTCCGGCAGCTGCTCGAGCGGAAACTCGTCCCCGAGCATGGCCTGCTCGAGCTCGAACCGCAGGATGATGTGGAGGTTGTAGGTCGCCTCGTCGGCCTCGACGCGAATCAACGACGGCTCGACCGCATTCACCTCCCGGTACCAGCGCTCGACGTCGTACGACCCGAGCGCGTCCGGGAAGCGCTGCTGGATGAGCGGGAAGAAGTGGCGCCAGAAGGGCAGCGAGCGGCCGACGAGGTTCTCCCACATCCGGCTCTGCGACTCGTGCATGCCGAGGGACACGCCGCGCGCGAGCGGTGTGCGCTCGAGGGCCGGGTCGACCTGGTGCTCGTACAGCCCGTGCCCGAACTCGTGCATCGTCCCGAAGAGGCCGCCGAGGTGGTCGTGGAAGTACCGCGTCGTGATCCGGATGTCGTCGATCGCCGTGCCGGACGCGAATGGATGCACCGTCGGGTCGAGCCGCCAGGCGTCGTCGGTGAAGCCGAACTTCGCGAGGACCTCGCGCTCGAAGACCTTCTGCGCGTCGATCGGGAAGTCGTCCACCTTGGCGTCGTTGCCACGGCGCGCGGCGACTTCCTTGACGAGCGGCGCCTGATGCTCCTTGAGGTAGTCGAAGATGCGGCGCACCTCTTTCGTCCGCATCCCGCGCTCGTAATCGTCGAGGACGATGTCGTACGGCTCGTCGTCGACGTCGAAGCAGTCGATGTACTGCTTGCGGAGATCGAGATTCTTGCGCAGGACGGGCAGGAAGCTCTCGAAGTCGTTGTTCTTGCGCGCGTCGATCCAGACCGGGTTGGCGAGCGCCGCGGAGCGCGACATCTCCGCCCGGAGGTCGGCCGGCACCTTGCTCGCCTTCTCCCAGTCGCGTGCGGCGACCCGGATGAGGCTCGCCTCGAGCGAGTCGTATTCCTGCTGCTCGCCCCAGCCCCGCAGGTCGTCGACGAGCTTGCCGATCTCGGCCGAGGTGAACTTCTCGTGCGCGATCCGCCCGACCGTTGCCATCTGCTCGGCGCGCATCGCGGCGCCGCGCGGGGGCATCATCACCTGCTGGTCCCAACCGAGGAGGGCCGCCGTCTTGACGAGGTCGGAGATCTCCGCGAGCCGCGCCCGCAGTTCGTCGAACTTGGCCTGACTCACGGCAGCGAACCGTATATCACCGTTCGGGGCAAGGGGGCGGCCAGCAGGCGGGCCCGGAGGGAGGCTCCGAGGACGACCCTCCCTCCGGGATGAACCGAGCCCTGAGCGGTGACGGAGGACGGGGTCTGTATCCGCCGTCTCCTGAACCCGGACCCGCCAGCAATCCAGTATGGAGACGATGGCGTCGGCGCCGCTAGAGGAGTTGCAAAAGAGGCAACGCTAGGTTTCAACCAGCTGGACGACAGCCTGCAAACGCCGGTGTGCGGAAGCCTTGCTGATCGGCGGCCGGGCTTTCGCGGCGAGCTCGCGCAGCGACGCGGACGGATGGCGGAGCCGCAGCTCCGCGATCTCGGCGAGCTGCGGCGGCAGGGCATCGAGGTCGAGCGCGCGGATCGCCTCGAGCTGCTGGTGCGCCGCGCGCGCGGCGCGCTCGAGATTGGCCTCGTCGGCGTTCGCGAGCCGGTTGGCGTCCGCGCGGATCGCGGCGACGACGGCGTGCTCTTCGAGCCGCAGGGCGGTGTCCCCCGCGCCGGCGAGCGCGAGCACGTCTGCGATCGCGTCGTGCCCCTTCGCGTAGGCGACGGCGTGCCCTCGCCGTTCGGTGACCGCCAGCGCGACGCCCTCGCGCGCGGCGACGTCGGCGACGAACTGCGCGCCGTCGAGGCCGCCGGCGCGAACCTCGAGGTGCGGATCGCGCGGCCCGGAGAGCGAACCGGAGCCGAGCAGCGCGCCGCGGAGGTAGGCGCCGCGGCAGCAGGAGCGTCCGACGACGCGCTTCGGCGGCTGCTCGACCGGCGCGCCGGCCGCCGAGAGCACGCCGGCCTCGCGCAGGACTTCGAGCGCGCGCGCATCCACGTCGACGTGGAGCTGGTAGCGCGTCGCCTGGTCGAAGGCACGCCGCTTGTAGGTGCGGATCTCCGAGCGCACGCCGAGGTCGCGGAGGAGCGCGAACGCCCGCCGTGCGACGGCCGACGTCGCCAGGTCGAGATGCACGGCCACGTGGCCGCCCCGCAGGTGCCAGGCGCCCGAGGAGTGAAACAGCGCGGAGAGCTCGGCGTGCCGGCAGCAGCGCCGCGCCGGCGCGATCTGCGCCAGCTCATCTCGCAGCTCGTCAGAGAGCACGCTGTGTCCGCTCGGAGTGCTCGTGCTCCCGCGCGCGAAAAGCAGCCGATGCAAGGACGCAGGGAGTCTCGATAATCGAATTATCGGGGCTACCGAGGACGCGGCACCGCGCCGCTTTGCAGCCGCCGGAGCGCGGGCGGATTCGCGCGGTCACAGCGTTACACCTTCGAGCTCCAGCATGCGTCGCTTGTACGCGTTTCCCTGCGTGCCCCAGCTGCCGATACCGGTCGACGAGACCACGCGGTGCACGGGCAGGAACGGCGCGAGATCGCAGCGCGCGCAGAACGTCCCGGCGGCACGTGCGGCGCGCGGCCGGCCGGCGAGCGCTGCGAGCTCGCCGTAGGTGACGACGTGCCCGCGCTTCACCGTGCGCAGCGCCTTCGCGCACGCGCCGTGGAAGCCGGCCGCCAGCACGAGCGGGACGTCGAGGAGGTCGTCCGACTCGCCGGCGAAGTACGCCTGCAACCGTCGCGTCAGGGCATGACCCGGGTCCGTCCTCGTGCGTGAGCTCCGCGGACGAGGGAGCTCGCTGTAGAAGACGCGGCCCCTCTCGTCGAGCCAGATCTCGCCGATGCCCCACCCCGGCGCCTCGTACTGCAGGATCGTCGGCTTCATCCTCGATGTTGTAGCTTCGGCGCGTGACACGGGCGCAGCTGCCGGCCCTCGGCTACCTCTACGTGGCCTGCGCGCTTCCCGCGCTGATCGTCGGCCCCGCCCACGGGCGGATCCAGCCTGTGCTCCTGACGGCGGCGGTCTTCGGCTACCTCTGGTTCATCGCGAGCCTGCGCGCCAGGCTCGTCCGCTTCGATCCCGACGGCTTCTTCGCGAGCGTCGTCGTCCTCGGCGGCGCGGGGTTCATCTCGCTGCAGACGATCGCCGTCCTCGGTGGTGTGACCGTCGTGTCCGCCCCGTCGTCGGCGTGCGCTGCGACGGTGATCATCGGCTCGTCGCTCGCCGCCTGGCGCGCGCGCAAGATCGCGAAGTGGTTCGGGCAAGCCGGCGTCGCGGGCGGCGTCGCCGTGCTCATCGTGGGGCTCGTCGAAGGGGCCGCCGGCTGGAAGCTCGCGGGTAGCGCCGTGTTCGCGTCGTCGCTCGGCTTCATGGTGTGGGTCGTCGTGACGGCGACCTATCTGCTCAGACGCTGAAGCGCCTCGCCGAAGTGGTCCGCGGCCAGCTCGAGGAGATCGTCGGCGGGCCGGTCGGCAGGCAGCGTGCGCAGCCGCAGGTCGCGCGCCTCCCAGGCATACGCGCCGCCGTCGGCCGGGAGGAGAAAGAGCGCCTGGTCGGGGAAGCGCAGCACGGCCGCCACGGAGGTCGGATAGAGCTCTTCCCCTTCGACGATCGCGCCGCGCGCGGCGTCCAGCTCGCGCAGGTCCTCGAGGACGAGCCGGAACCGGTGCCGCGCCGTGGTCAGCGCCGACGATTCGCCGACGGGCGGCATCCGCGATGCGTGCGCCGCGGTCTGCTCTTCCACGCTGTACAGCGCCAGGTCGAAGCGCATCGCGAGCGCCCGCGCTAGCTCATGCCTGCGGGTGCCCTGCGGCCCGCCGATCCACAGGACATGCGCCAGGTCCACGTCCGTACAGTACGGCGCATGAGCACCCATGCGATCTTCACGCCGCCGCCCCCCGAGAACGAGCCGATCCACGAGTACGCGCCCCGCAGCCCGGAGCGCCTGCGCCTCCAACTTCGCCTCGAGCGGATGCGGAACGAGCGCCTCGACATCCCGCTGATCATCGGCGGTAAGGAGATCCGTACGGGCGACACCAAGCCCGCCGTGATGCCGCATGACAAGGCGCACGTCCTCGCCGACGTGCACCAGGGGAACGCCGAGCACGTGCAGCTCGCGGTCGACGCCGCAGCGGCGGCGTGGGAAGACTGGTCGCGCTGGCCGTGGGAAGAGCGCGCCGCGGTGCTGCTGCGCGCAGCCGAGCTCCTCTCCGGGCCGTGGCGCGACACGCTGAATGCGGCGACGATGCTCGGCCAGTCGAAGACCGCGCACCAGGCCGAGATCGACGCGGCCTGCGAGGCGATCGACTTCTTCCGCTTCAACGTCGACTTCATGCACCGCATCTACCGCGAGCAGCCGCGGTCGTCGAAGGGCGTGTGGAACCGCATGGAGTACCGCCCGCTCGAAGGCTTCGTGTTCGCCGTCTCGCCGTTCAACTTCACTGCGATCGCCGCGAACCTGACGAGCTCGCCTGCGCTGATGGGCAACACCGTCGTCTGGAAGCCCGCCGGCACTGCGATGCTCTCGGCGTACTACCTGATGCGGCTCTTCCAGGAAGCCGGACTGCCCGACGGCGTGATCAACCTCGTGTACGGGTCGGGCGCGACGATCGGCGACGCCGCGCTCGCCAGCCCGCACCTGGCGGGGATCCACTTCACCGGGTCGACCCCGGTGTTCAACTCGATGTGGCGCACCGTCGCATCGAACATGGAGAACTACCGCAACTACCCGCGCATCGTGGGTGAGACCGGCGGCAAGGACTTCATCGTTGCGCATCCCTCGGCGAACGTCGACGCTCTCGCGACGGCAATCGTGCGCGGCTCGTTCGAGTACCAGGGGCAGAAGTGCTCGGCATCGTCGCGCGTGTACGCGCCGTCGAACCTCTGGCCGGCGCTCCGCGAGCGGCTGCAGGAAGAGGTGGCGACGATCCGCATGGGCGATGTCGCGGACTTCGGCAACTTCATGGGCGCTGTGATCGACGGCAACTCGTTCGCCACTCAGCGCGACGCGATCGAAGAGGCGAAGTCGAACGCGAAGGCCGACATCGTCGTGGGCGGCGGTTACGACGACTCGCAGGGCTACTTCGTCGAGCCGACGGTGATCGAGACGCGCGACCCGGAGTTCCGGACGATGCGCGAGGAGCTTTTCGGGCCCGTCGTGACGACGTTCGTCTACGACGAGAAGAAATGGGATGAGACGCTCGACCTCGTCGACAGCACTGCGCCGTACGGCCTGACGGGCGCCGTCTTCTCGGAAGACCGCGCCGCCGTCGACGAGGCGCAGGAGCGTCTGCGCTACGCGGCGGGCAACTTCTACATCAACGACAAGCCGACCGGCGCCGTCGTCGGCCAGCAGCCGTTCGGCGGCGCGCGTGCGTCCGGCACGAACGACAAGGCCGGCTCGCTGTGGAACCTCATTCGCTGGGTCAGCCCGCGTTCGATCAAGGAGACGTTCACGCCGCCGACGAACTACCGGTACCCGTTCATGGACACGGACCCGGACTCCGCCGGCACCTGATCACACGGTGAACGTCCATGCGACGGCGGTCGCGTGTGTAGCGGTGCGCCCGTAGGCGACCGCGACGTGCTTCCCGGGCGCGAGCGGAGAGCCCGGCGCGCCGTAGATCGTTCCCTGGTCGGGCTTCAGCCCGCCGCCCTTGACGACGAGCTCCACGCCGTCGACCCACATGCCCGACTCGATCAGCGGCGCGGTCGCCGTCAACTGGACGGCGCACTGCGGGAGCTTCGCTACCTTGCCCTTCGGCGCGAGGACGTCGATCTTCACCGCGCCGCTCGTGTCCTAATG
>CAZDEX010000142.1:0-5802 GCA_964504405.1 uncultured Gaiellales bacterium
AGTCGCAGGTCGAGGCGAAGAACCGCGAGATCGAGCTGGCCAAGCAGGAGCTCGAGGAGAAGGCCGAGCAGCTCGCGCTCTCGTCGAAGTACAAGAGCGAGTTCCTCGCGAACATGAGCCACGAGCTGCGCACGCCGCTCAACTCGCTGCTCATCCTCGCGAAGCTGCTCTCCGACAACCAGGAGCAGACGCTCACCGAGAAGCAGGTCGAGTTCGCGAAGACGATCTACAACGCGGGCAGCGACCTGCTCGAGCTGATCAACGACATCCTCGACCTGTCGAAGGTCGAGGCCGGGAAGATGGACGTGAACCCGCAGCAGGTCGAGCCTGCCGCGGTCGCCGACTACGTCGAGCGCACGTTCCGGCCGCTCGCCGACCAGAAGGGCCTCGAGTTCGAGGTCGTGCTGGCGGAGGGCCTGCCGGGATCGATCGTCACGGACGAGCAGCGGCTGCAGCAGGTGATCAAGAACCTGCTCTCGAACGCGTTCAAGTTCACGGAGCAGGGCTCGGTCACGCTGTCGGTCTCCCCCGCGGAAGCCGGGACGCGCTTCCAGGAGGAGAACCTGCGCTCGGCCGACACGATCGTCGCGTTCGAAGTCACGGACACCGGCATCGGGATCCCCGACGACAAGCTGAGGCTCATCTTCGAGGCGTTCCAGCAGGCGGACGGCACCACGTCGCGGCGCTACGGCGGCACGGGCCTCGGCCTCTCGATCTCCCGCGAGATCGCCCGGCTCCTCGGCGGCGAGATCCACGTGACGTCGGAGCCGGGCAAGGGCTCGTCCTTCACGCTCTTCCTGCCCGGTCGCGCGCCCGAGCACGAGAACGAGGACGACACGACGCCGCTCGACGAGGCGCCCCTTCCGGAGCTCGACTTCGACCCGTCCGAGCTCCTCTCGCACGAGCCGGCGGTCGAGGACGACCGCTCCGACATCGCCGACGGCGACCGCGTCGTCCTGATTGTCGAGGACGACGTCGACTTCGCGAAGACCGAGCTCGGGATGGCCCGCGACCGCGGCTTCAAGGGCATCGTCGCCGTCCGGGGCGACGAGGGGCTCGCGCTCGCGCACGAGTACAAGCCCGACGCGATCATCCTCGACATGCGCCTGCCGGTGCAGGACGGCTGGTCGGTGCTCGACCACCTGAAGCGCCATCCCGAGACGCGACACATCCCGGTGCACATCGTCTCGGGCGGCGTCGAGAACGGCGGCGTGAACGACGCGCTGCGCGCCGGCGCCGTGGCGGTGCTCGAGAAACCCGTCGAGGCCGACCTGCTCGAATCGACGTACTCGAAGATCCTCGAGTTCGCGGAGCGCGGCACCCGCCGCCTCCTCGTGGTCGACGACGACGAACAGCAGCGCAACGCGATCGTCGAGCTGATCGGGAGCGGCGACGACGTCGAGATCGTCGCGGTCGGTTCGTCGGAGGAAGCGCTCGAGCAGCTCGAGTCGGACGCGCAGTTCGACTGCATGGTGCTCGATCTCAAGCTGCCGAAGATGAGCGGCTTCACGCTCCTCGAGAAGGTGAAGACCGACGAGCGGTACCGCGGCCTGCCGGTGATCGTCTACACCGGCCGCGACCTGACGCGGCGCGAGGAGACGCGGCTGAAGAAGTACGCCGAGACGATCATCGTCAAGGACGTCCGCTCGCCCGAGCGGCTCCTCGACGAGACGGCGCTCTTCCTGCACCGGGTGGAGTCGAAGCTCCCCTCGGAGAAGCGGCGGATGCTCGAGCAGCTCCACTCCTCCGACGACGTGTTCAAGGGGAAGCGCGTGCTGATCGCCGACGACGACGTGCGCAACGTCTTCGCGCTCGCTTCGGTGCTCGAGCGGCAGGGCATGGACGTGCAATTCGCGGAGAACGGGAACGAGGCGATCGCGAGCCTCGAAGCCGACCCGGACATCGACCTCGTCCTGATGGACATCATGATGCCGGAGCTCGACGGCTACGAGGCAATCCGGCAGATTCGCGCGAAGAAGAAGTTCGCGAAGCTGCCGATCATCTCGCTGACCGCGAAGGCGATGAAGGGCGACCGCGAGAAGTCGATCGCCTCCGGCGCCTCCGACTACAACACCAAGCCCGTCGACACGGATCAGCTGCTGTCGCTGATGCGGGTGTGGCTGTACAGATAGACAGACCGGTTCCGTCCTCGCCCGAGGGGCGGCTGGATCTCGAGACGCTCGAGCTCCAGCTGCTCCTCGAGGGCATCTACCGGCAGTACGGGTTCGACTTCCGTGAGTACGCGCCGGCCTCGCTCAAGCGGCGAGTGTGGCGTCGCGTGCACGCCGAGCACGCGAAGACGATCGCCGGCCTCCTCGAACGCGTGCTGCACGACCCGCTCGTGATGGAGCGGCTTCTCCTCGACCTCTCGATCAACGTCACGTCGATGTTCCGCGACCCGACGTTCTACTCGGCGTTTCGCGAAAAGGTTGCGCCCCTGCTGCACACCTACCCCTTCACGCGCATCTGGGTCGCGGGATGCTCGACGGGCGAAGAGGTGTACTCGCTCGCAATCCTGCTGCACGAAGAGGGGCTGTACGAGCGCACGCGCATCTACGCGACCGACATCAACGAAGCCGTGCTCGAGCGTGCGCGTGAAGGCGTCTTCCCGCTCGACAAGATGCAGGAGTACACCGAGAACTACCTGCGCGCCGGCGGCAAGCGCTCGTTCTCCGAGTACTACCTTGCGAAATACGAGGGCGCGCTCTTCGAGCGGAGGCTCACCGAGAACGTCGTGTGGGCGCCGCACAACCTCGTCCAGGACCGGGCGTTCAACACGTTCAACGTCATCCTCTGCCGCAACGTGATGATCTACTTCGACCGCGGGCTGCAGACACACGTGCACTCGCTCTTCCACGAGAGCCTCGAGCGCTTCGGAATCCTGGCGCTCGGCCACAAGGAGTCGATCCGCTTCACAGGCTTCGAGGACCGGTACGAGGAAGTCGACCCCCAAGAGAAGATCTACCGGAAGGTGCGATGAGCGCCGACCTCGTCGCGATCGGTGCTTCGTGGGGCGGGCTCGACACGTTCCGAGAGCTCTTGCGCGACCTGCCGCCCGACCTGGACGCGGCCGTCGTGATCGCCCAGCACCGCTCGCCCGAGTCGCATCCGACCGCGTTCCGCGACCTGCTCGGCGCCGTCACGCGCCTCCGCGTCTGCGAGGCGAACGACAAGGACGCGCTCCGCCCGGGGACCGTCTACATCGCAGCGCCGGACTACCACCTGCTCGTCGACCCCGGGGCGGTCTCCCTCTCCACCGACGAGCCTGTCCTGTATGCGCGGCCGTCGATCGACGTGCTCCTCGAGAGCGCCGCCGAGTCGTACCGCGAGCGCTGCGTCGGAGTCGTCCTCACGGGCGCGAACGACGACGGGGCCCGGGGCCTCGCGCGCGTCGCCGAGCTCGGAGGCGCCGCGATCGTGCAGGACCCCGAGGAGGCGATCCGGGACGAGATGCCGCGCGCCGCGCTCGCCGCCGTCCCCTCCGCCCGCGTGGCCCGGACGGCCGAGATCGCACCTCTGCTCGTCCAGTTGTGCGGAACTGCGAAGGTTCCCGCGTAATGTCGCCCAGCCTCCTCCTCGTCGACGACCGGCCGCAGAACCTGCTCGCGCTGCGCGCGATCCTCGAGCCGCTCGGCCACGAGCTGATCGACGCCGGCTCCGGTGCAGAGGCGCTGCGCATCCTCCTGCAGCGCGACGACTTCGCGGTGATCCTCCTGGACGTCCAGATGCCCGACGTCGACGGGTTCGAGGTCGCGGAGGTGATCAAGCAGCGCGAGCGCACGAGCTCGATCCCGATCATCTTCCTCACGGCGCTCTCGAAAGAGGAGCGCCACGTCTTCCGCGGGTACGAGGTCGGCGCAGTCGACTACGTCTTCAAGCCGTTCGACCCGGAGATCCTGCGCGCGAAGGTCAAGGTGCTCGTCGAGCTCTGGGAGAAGAACCAGCAGATCCGCGAGCAGGCGGAGCTGCTCGCGGCGCAGGAGCTGGCAGAGCTCCGACGTGAGAGCGTCGAGCGGTACCGGCAGCTCGCCGACGCGATGCCGCAGATCGTGTGGACGTCGGACACGAGCGGTAAGGCGACGTATTACAACGAGCGCTGGTTCGAGTACACGGGGATGACGAGCGCCGACGTCGACGAGTCCGCGTGGGCCCGCGTCACGCACCCCGACGACCTGCCCGCCGTGGTCGCGCGTCGCGAGGAGTCGCTGCGCGACGGCACGGTGCTCGAGGTCGAGTACCGCTTCCGCGCCGCCGACGGCACCTACCGCTGGCACCTCGGCCGCGCCGTCCCGATCAGCGACGACAAAGGCGAGATCGACTTCTGGATCGGCACCGCGACCGACATCGACGACCGCAAGCGGATCGAGGAAGCGCAGCGCTTCCTGCTCGACGCGGGCGCCGAGCTGTCGGTGTCGCTGGACTGGCGCGCCGGCCTGCAGGCTGTCGCGAAGCTCGCCGTCCCGCGGATCGCAGACTGGTGCGCGGTGCACGTCGTCGAAGGGGGCGAGATCACGACGCTCGTCGCCCAGCACGGCGACCCGGCGAAGGTGATCTTCGCGCGCGAGCTGCAGGAGCGCTACCCGCCGATCCCGGGCCGGGATCGAGGCGCGGCCGAAGTCATCCGCACCGGCCGGTCGGCGTTCGTCCCCGACATCGAGCCCGGGGCGATCGAGGCTGTCGCCCAGGACGAGATGCACGAGCAGCTCCTCAACGAGCTCGGCCTGCGCTCGTTCATCTGCGTCCCGGTCATCGCCCACGGCGAGGTGCTGGCCGCGCTGACCTTCGTGACCGCCGAGTCCGGCCGCCGCTTCAGCGAGTCCGACCTGCGAACAGCGGAAGAGCTCGCGATGCGCATCGCCGCGGTGATCGAGACCGCCAAGCTGTACGAGGAGGTGGAGCAGCGCGCGCAGGCGGCGCGCGCGCTCGAGACGATCGCCGACGGCGTCGTCCTGCTCGACCGCGCGGAGCGCGTCCTCCTCTGGAACAACGCGGCCGAGGCGATCACGGGGATCTCCTCCGCCGACATTCTCGGGCGGCCCGCTCCCGAGGTGCTGCCCGGATACGCGGACAACGTCGCCTCGGTCGACGTCGACGGCCGACCGCAGACGGTGCCGCTCGAGATCAACGGCCGCGAGATGTGGCTGTCGTTCTCCGCCGTGCGCTTCGACGAGGGAACGGTGTACGCGTTCCGCGACCTGACGGAGGAGCGCGTCCTCGAGCAGATGCGCTCGGACTTCGTCGCGACGGTCTCACACGAGCTGCGCACGCCGCTCGCGGCGATCTACGGCGCGGCGGTGACGCTGCGCCGCACGGATCTCGATCTCGGAGACGAGATGCGCTCGCGCCTCCTCGAAGTGGTGGCCGACGAATCGGATCGCCTCGCACAGATCGTCAACGACGTCCTGCTCGCCTCGCACCTCGACTCGGGCCAGCTGCAGCTGCGCATCGAGACGGTGGATGCCGCCAAGGTCACGGAGTCGGTCGTCGACGCGGCGAAGACGCACCTGCCTGCCGGGGTGACGCTGACGGTCGAGGCGCCGAAGCGCCTCCCTCCCGTGGCCGCCGACGAGCAGCAGCTGCGCCAGGTGCTCGTCAACCTGGTCGAGAACGCCGTCAAGTACTCCCCGGAAGGCGGGCCGGTCGAGGTGAAGGTGTCGAAGGGCGACCGGGGAATTCGCTGGGCCGTCTCCGACCGGGGCCTCGGCATCCCGCCCTCGGAACGCCGGCGCGTCTTCGAGAAGTTCTATCGCCTCGACCCGAACATGACCCGCGGCGTCGGCGGCACCGGCCTCGGCCTCTACA
>CAZDEX010000143.1:0-5799 GCA_964504405.1 uncultured Gaiellales bacterium
GCCGTCCTCGTCCTCCCAGTCCTCGTCCTCCTCGGCGATCCCGAAGTAGACGAGAGTGCGAGACCAGAGATCGCCGAGGGCCATGTGTGCAGGGAATCTTAATCGCGAAACAGGAACGAGCCCACCCGGACGTGGGTCGCTCCTTCTTCGGCGGCGACGACGTAATCCTGCGTCGTCCCCATCGAGAGCTCCGCGACGCCGTGCTCGGAGGCGAGGCGCCGCAGCCGGGCGAACCAGGCACGCGACTCCTCGGGCGTCGACGCCGCGGGCGGCATCGTGGAGAGCCCGCGCACGTCGTAGCCCAGGTATGCGGGGATCTCCTCCGGCGCCACACCGGACTTCGAGGCCTCCCCGGCGAGGTTCACCTGGACGAGCGCGGGCACCTCGAGCCGTCGCGCCGCCGAGTCGGAGTCCAGCGAGTGGACGAGCTCGCACGTGCGGTTCACGACCTTCACCTTGTTCGACTGGAGGTGGCCGATGAAATGCCAGCGGAAGGCGGCGCCGTACTCGGCGTGCTTCGCCTCGAGGTCCTGCGCGCGGTTCTCGCCGACGACGGTGACCCCGGCCTCGACGAGCCGAGCCATCTCGGCAAGCGCCACGTACTTCGTCGCGGCGACGATCGTCACGTCGGGGCCGACAATCGAACGCACGTGCTCGTAGCGCGCACGGATCTGCTCAGGCGAGAGCACCGATCAGTCCTTGCACGCCGCGCGCCCGTCCGTTGCGGCGATGGGAGAAGAACAGCTCCGGATGGTCGCGTGTGCACAGGTCGACCCGCTCGACGTGGTCGACGCCCGCGGCGCGCAACGCACGCTCGGCGGCGGTCCACAGGTCGAGCTTGCGCGCGACGGTCAGGTCGTGGTCGAACAGCTCGGACACCTCGGGCCCAACCTCGTAGCAGCAGGGACCGATCGCAGGCCCGATGACCGCCGCCTTCGCGCCCTGCCCGAGCTGCGCGACGCCGTTCGCGACGATGCCCTCGCTCAGCCCGCGCCAGCCGGCATGCAGTACGGCGACCGCACGTGCGCCGTCGGTGCGCACGACCGCGATGGGGAGACAGTCCGCCGACATGGCGAGCACGGGCAGCTGCGGCTCGTCTGCCCAGAGGCCGTCGCCCGGCTCGCCGCGGGCGCCGGCGTGCGCGCGATGCACGGTCGGAGAATGGACTTGCCGGTTGAACGCGAGCCGCTCTGCAGGAAGCCCGAGCGCCTCGCACGCAAGCCGCCGGTTCTCTTCGACCTTCTCGGCGTCGTCGCCCGTGCCTCGGGTCAGGTTGAGCGACGCATACATCCCCTCGCTGACGCCGCCCACGCGCGTGGTGAACGCGACGACGTAACCGGGCTTATCCCAGATGATCACTTCAGCTCCTCGGCGCGCTCGAGCAGGCGTTCGCGCGTGTTCTGCTCGGGATCGCGCACGACCTCGTCGAGCAGGGTGTGCAGCGCGCGGCCGATTGCAGGCCCGCGCTCGTAGCCCAGCGTGAGCAGGTCGTCGCCGTTGATTGCAAGGTCGCGCACGCGGTGCGCGCTCCCCTTCTGACCCTCGACGACCTTGCGGAAGCTGCGCAGCCGGTCGACGTCTTTCTCGTTGCCTCGCTTGCCGGCGAGGTCGGCTTCCTTGTGGTCGAGCAGGTCGAACGTCAGCCCCACCCCGTAGCGCTGCAGCAAACGGCGCGCGCGGAGGCCGTCGGCCTTGCCGGGATCCATCATGTGCGCGCGCACGAGCCGCACGACGCGCGTGCGCAGGGCGGTCGGGTACCGCAGGCGCTGCAGTGCCTCGTCCGCCAGCTCGGCGCTCACCTGCTCGTGGCTCTTCTTCGCGTAGCCCTGCTTCGCGTAGTAGTGCAGGCGGTCGTCGGTGCCGCGCCACGCAACGTGCGGCTTGCCGAGGTCGTGGAAGAGCGTCGCGAGCCGCACGCGCAGGGGCGCGCCCGCATCCGCCGCAGCCTGCACGACGGAGAACGTGTGCTCGTCGACGGTGAGGTCGTGGTAGCGGCTCTCCTGGTCGAAGCCGATCGCACGCTCGAACTCGGGCAGCAGGTGAACGAGCACCCCGGTGTCGCGGGCGAGGCGCAGCGCTTTTGCCGGATGGGCGCCCAGCAGGAGCTTCGAGAGCTCCCCCATCCCGTCGGCCGCGAGCCCGCCGCCGACCCGCTCCCCCGACACCAGGGCGACGCTCGACGCCTCCTCGCGCATCTGCTCGAGCGTCCGCTCGTCAGGGTCGAGGTCGAACTGCGAGACGAAGCGCAGGCCGCGCACGAGACGAAGGGGATCCTCGGCGAAGCTGTTCGGAGACACCGTGCGGAGCACGCGGGCCGCGAGATCCTCGCGGCCGCCGTACGGGTCGATCAGCGTGCCGTCCTCGAGACGCCGAGCCATCGCGTTGATCGTGAAGTCGCGCCGGGCGAGGTCTTCTTCGACTGTCGCCGTCGGGTCGACGACGATCTCGAAGTCGTGGCGCCCGGGCCCCGTCGAGACCTCGCGGCGCGGCGGCGCGATCTCGATGCCGCCCCGCGCGAGGTTGCGCACGGGCGCCTCGCGCGGGTAGTAGCGGACGCCGACCGTGCGTCCTGCGACGACGAGCTCCTCGGCGCGTCCGTGCGGCGCGAGCGCCTCGCGCAGCCCGTCGATGTCCACGCCGGCGACGAGGAAGTCGGCGTCCTTCGAGTCGTGGCCGAGCAGCTCGTCGCGGACCGCGCCTCCGACGACGTAGGCGTCCAGCCCGAGCGACCGGACGTGCTCCTTTAGGCGCTCAGACGAGTGCGATCGCCTCGATCTCGACGAGCGCGCCGGAGGGGAGCTTCGCGACCTCGACGGTCGAGCGCGCCGGAGGCGTGGTGCCGACGTACTTCGAGTACACCTCGTTCATCCCGGCGAAGTCGTCGAGGTTCTGCAGGAACACCGTCGTCTTGACGAGGTTGTCGAGCGACGACCCTGCCTCCTCGAGGATCGCGCGCAGATTGGCGAAGACCTGCTCGGTCTGCTCGCCGATCTCGCCGCCGCTGAGCTCCTTGTCGCCCGGCTTCAGCGCGAGCTGGCCGGAGACGAACACGAAGCCGTTCACCTTGATCGCCTGCGAGTACGGCGCACCCTGGAACGGCGCAGGCGCTGCTTCGGTGCGAACCACGTCCTTCGGCACTCTCTCCTCCTTATGCGTCGGGTGGTGCGGGACGGCAGGCCTGGCCGAGCGCGGCGCCGACTGCCTTGAAGATCGCGGACAGCACGTGCTGCGGATCGGTCCCCTCGACGAGCCGCACGTGCAAGTTGAGGCCTGCGGCGACCGCGAGCGCCTCGAGGAAGCGCGCGGCCACATCATTCGCAAGGCCGCCGACACGT
This sequence comes from uncultured Gaiellales bacterium, assembly GCA_964504405.1. Taxonomy (GTDB): domain Bacteria; phylum Actinomycetota; class Thermoleophilia; order Gaiellales; family Gaiellaceae; genus PALSA-600. Next base: position 3,336 of record CAZDEX010000143.1, read on the forward strand.
TGGCCCGAGAAATCCACGTTCGTGACGAAACGCGGCTCTGCGTCCTGATCGAGCGCCGCGGACGCGAGCGCCTCGGCGGCGGGCATCAGCGCCCAGCCGTAACCGGCGTTCCCTGCGATGCGGTCGCCGAGCGCGAGCCCGAGCGCACGGCCTGCCGCCGCGACCGACTCGTCCGCGCTCTCGGGCGCGACCTCGAGCGAGAGCTTGAAGCGCGCGGTCCCCGCGAGCTCGCCGATCAGGTGATCGAGCACGGGCAATCCGGTGGCGACGTTCGCCGTGCCCTCCCGCGCGAGCTCCACGCGCACGCCCGTCTGGGTGTCGCTCATCGCGCCGGAGCGTACCCGGTCGCCGAACCTCACTTGCAACGGTGGGCCGAACGGCCCATTGGCTTCGCGCCCCACCCGGCCTACCTTGATCGAGGGAGGTACGTGGGGATTGGGGATGAAGGGCGGCATGTGCGTTGCTGCGGCAGTAGCGCTTGTTTGTGCTCCGACCGCATTCGGTGGCCGAGTCGTGTCGGTGGGCTACCGCACGCCGTCTGCGCTGCACGGCCTGAAGGTGGTCTCGCGCGTCGCGCCCCTGCGCACGGCGGAAGTCGTCGTTGCGAATCGACGTGCAGAGCGCACGCTGCGCGCGCGTCCGGGAATTCGCTTCGTGCAGCGCACCGTCGCGCGGACGGAAACGGGAAGCGTGTCGTCTCCGCTCACGACCGGAGGCGTCGGCGTCTCCGAGTGGCAATGGAGCGCGACGCACGCCGACCTCGTCCCGTCGTGGGTGCAGGACGCGGCCCGCAACATCACCGTTGCGGTGGTCGACACCGGCGCCGACGTGCTCGCCCCCGCGATCGCGTCGAAGAGCCCCCTGACGTGGAGCGCCACCTCCGGCACGACGTCTGTGCACGATGCGATCGGTCACGGGACGTTCGTCGCGTCGCTCGCCGCCGGCGGCATCTCCGATCCCAGCGGGATGTTTGGGTTCGGCGGCCAGGCCCGGCTGATGATCGTGCAGGCCAACCGCGGTGGGAGCGCGTTCACGGACATCGACGAGGCGAACGCGATCATGTACGCGGTTGATCACGGGGCGAACATCATCAACCTCAGCCTCGGCGGCACCCAGACCTCGATCACCGAACGCGATGCGATCGCGTACGCCACGAGCCACGGCGTCCTGCTCGTGGCGGCCGCAGGCAATTCCGCCGAGCAGGGCAACCCCGTGATGTACCCGGCCGCGCTGATCGGCCGCGACGCGCTCGTCGTCGGCGCCGCAGACCGAAGCGGCGCGCGCGCGTCGTTCTCGTCGATGGGCACGTACGTCGACGTGCTCGCGCCGGGCGTCGACGTGCTCGGCGCCCTCGCGACCGGTATCTCGAACACGTTCTTCACCCCCGTCTCGACCCCCGGCGCCAACGGCGCCTACGGGTACGGCTCGGGCACCTCGTACGCAACGCCCGAGGTCGCGGGCGCGGCGGCGCTCGTCTGGGCTGCGAACCCGAAGCTCGACGCGGCCGGCGTCGCGGAGACGATCGAGGGAACCGCGTCCGGTCAGGGCGCGTGGAAGAACGAGCTTGCCTACGGCAACATCGACGTCGCCTCGGCAGTCGTGCATGCCGCCGGCGGGCTACCGCCGCTCGCCGCGAAGCCCGCGACGTTTCCCGGCTCGAAGGTCTTGACGGCGCCGAGAGCGAAGTCTCGCTCGGTCGCGAAGAAGCCGAAGCGCGCGCGGCCCTAAGGCTCTAACCCGCGTCGACGCGTTCGATGTGCGCCCCGAGCCCGCGCAGGCGCTCGTCGATCCGCTCGTAGCCCTTGTCGATCTGGTACGCGTCGCCGATCGTCGACGTGCCTTCCGCGCACAGCGCGGCGATCACCATCGCCATGCCCGCGCGAATGTCAGGGCTCGACATGCGCTGGCCGTAGAGCTTCACGGGCCCGTTCACGATCACGCGGTGGGGGTCGCACAGGATGATGCGCGCGCCCATCGACACGAGCTTGTCGGTGAAGAACAGGCGGTTCTCGAACATCTTCTCGAACACCAGAATCGTCCCGTGGGCCTGCGTCGCGACCGCGATCGCGATCGACGTGAGGTCGGCGGGGAACGCCGGCCACGGGCCGTCCTCGATCTTCGGGATCGCCCCGCCGAGGTCATCGCGGACGACGAGCCTCTGATCGGGCGGGACCCGGACCCAGTCGTCGCCGAGCTCGAGGTCGACACCGAGACGCTCGAACGCCGGGACGATCGGCCACAGATCGTCGCGGACGATGCCTTCGATCGTGACGTCACCGCCGGTGACGGCGGCCATCCCGATGAAGCTGCCGACCTCGATGTGCTCGGGCCTGATCGCGTGCGTGCCGCCGAACAGGCGCTCGACGCCGGTGACGTGCAGCACGTTCGATCCGATGCCGTCGATCTTCGCGCCGAGCGACGACAAGAACCGACAGAGATCCTGCACGTGCGGCTCGCTCGCCGC
>CAZDEX010000144.1:0-5773 GCA_964504405.1 uncultured Gaiellales bacterium
GCATCTGCACGCGCAGCTTCGCGTCGAGGTTCGAGAGCGGCTCGTCCATCAGGAAGACCTGCGGTTGCCGGACGATCGCGCGCCCCATCGCGACGCGCTGCCGCTGCCCGCCCGACAGCTCCTTCGGGCGGCGGTCGAGGTACGGCGTCAGGTCGAGCAGCTTCGCAGCCCAGGCGACGCGCTCGTTGATCACGGCCTTCGGCGCCTTCCGCAGCCGGAGCCCGAACGCGATGTTCTCGGCGACGCTGAGGTGCGGGTAGAGCGCGTAGTTCTGGAAGACCATCGCGATGTCGCGCTCCTTCGGCGAGACCTCGTTCACGACGCGGCCGCCGATCGAGAGCGTGCCGTCGGAGATCTCCTCGAGGCCCGCGACCATGCGCAGCGCCGTCGTCTTGCCGCAGCCCGAAGGCCCGACGAGCACGAGGAACTCCCCGTCGTTGATGCCGAGCGTCAGGTCGAAGACGGCCTGGACGCCGTTGTCGTAGACCTTGTCGACTTCTTCGAATGCGACGTTTGCCATGGTCAGCTCACCCTCCGGATCTGGAAGTGCGGGGAATCGTAGAGCGGCGCCCCGCTCTGCTCGTGGTCGATCGGCTCGCGGGAGGCAACAACGAGCAGCTGCTCGTCGCGCGTCTCGCGCAGGAAGCTGATCGTGTCGTCGCCGGCGCTCAGCCAGCGAATGCCGCCGCGCGCGAGCGTGGCGCTTTCACGGCGCAGGCGCACGAGGTCGCGCACCCGACCGAGGAAGTCCTCGTCCCATTGCCCGCCCCACGGCATCGTGCGCCGCGCGTCCTCGCCCCAGGCGCCCTCGAGCCCGAGCTCGTCGCCGGCGAAGATCATCGGGACGCCGGGCATGGTCATCTGGAGCCCGATGCCGACGAGGTGCCGTTCGGTCGTGCCGGCGATCGTGCGGAAGCGGGCGGTGTCGTGGCTGTCGAGCAGGTTCCACGAGTTGACGACGGACTCCCACGGCACACCTGCGCGGAACCGCCTGGCGGAGGCGACCGCCTCGTGCCCGCCGAGTCGCGGAACGCCGACCGGGATGCCCCAGAACTGCGCCTGCTGCTCGGAGTGCGGGTCGTCGCGCAGCAGCCACGTCCACATCGGGCGCATGAAGCCCGAGTAGTTCATGACGCCGTGCCAGCCGCGCGCGCCGAGGTCCGGGCGGAAGTCGTGGCCGTGCTCGGCGATCAGCAGCGCGTCGCCGACCTGCGCGCGCATCCACCGCGACACCTCGCGGTTCATGTCGACGTCGCGATAGCGCCCGACCATGTTCGCGACGTCGACGCGCCAGCCGTCGAGACCGAGGTCGAGGTAGCGCTGCAGCACGCCGGCGAAGCGGCGCTTCAGCCCGTCGCTGCGCCAGTCGAGCTTCGGGAGCGTCGGGATGCCGACCCACGACTCGTAGCCGCACGGCAGCGAATCGTCGAAGATGTAGAAGTCACGCTCGGGCGCTGCCTCGTCGGCCTGCGCGGCGAGGAACCACTCGTGCCGGTAGCCCGTGTGGTTCGGCGTGATGTCGCCGATCAGCCGGATGCCGCGCGCGTGCGCCGCGTTCGCGAGCGACTCGAGCGCCTCGTCGCCGCCGAGCAGCGGATCGACGTGCGCGAAGGTCGTCGCGTCGTAGCGGTGCGACGACGTCGCGGGAAAGAACGGCGTCATGTAGATCGCGTTCGCGCCCAGCGACTCGATGTGGTCGAGATGCCGCTCGATGCCGCGTAGGTCGCCGCCGTAGAGCTCGTACGGCGTCGGCCGTCCGCGGCCGGTCGGCAGCTCGTCCCACGCTCGCGCGATCGCCCAGTCGGGAACGTCGACCTCGAGGTGCGACGACGCGAACCGGTCGAGGAAGATCTGGTAGACGACCGACTCCGCATGCCACGCGGGGGCCGCCGGGCCAGCGTCGATCGCGAAGTCGTCGGCGTCCGCCACCTCGTGCGGCGTCGTGCCGAGCGCGTTGACCCAGACATACCCGGCGTCGCCTCCGGCGAGCAGCCACCGGTAGCGCGTCGACGGGTTCCAGACCGGGAACGCCGCCCGCCACCACACGTCGTCCGCAGTCTCCTCGTCGACCGACGCCTCGACGGACCGCGGCTCGCCGTCGCGCTCGTAGCGCAGCACGACCCGCTCCGCAGACATTGCGTGGGGCACACGCAACCGGACGACGGCCTCGTCGCCGAGCTCGACCGGCCGCTCGGGCACGTACAGATCCGAACCGTCGTGATACGGTTCGAGCAGTGCGGTGGCCACCGCCTCGCGCGTGACCGTCATCCCTTGACGGCGCCGCCGGTGAGGCCGCTGACGATCCAGCGCTGCAGGAAGAGGAAGAGGATCGCCGGCGGGATCGCCGCCATGAGCGCGCCCGCTGTGAACGGGCCCCAGGTCTTGTCGTACTGGTTCGACACGAGCTGATACATCCCGACCGGCAGCGTGTAGTGGTTCGTCGTCTGCAGGATGGTCGATGCGAGCACGTACTCGTTGAGCGTGAACACGAACGAGATGAGCGCGACGACGGCGAGCACCGGAGCTGCGAGCGGCAGCACGACACCCCAGAAGATCTGCGCTGCAGTAGCGCCGTCGACGCGCGCCGACTCGTCGAGCTCGGATGGGATCGTGTCGAAGAAGCCCTTCATCAGCCACGCCTGCACGCCCATCGCGCCGCCCAGGTAGACGATCACGAGCGCGGCGAGCTTGTTCAGCCCGAGCATCGGGAAGACGCCGCCGAGGTTGAGCACGATCAGGTAGATCGCGGCGACCGCGACGAACTGCGGGAACATCTGGATCAGGAGGAGCGCCAGCATCCCGGTGCGCCTGCCCTTGAAGCGGAAGCGGCTGAACGCGTACGCCGCGAGCGCGCCCAGGAGCGTCGAGGCGATCGCGGACGAGAGCGCGATGATGATCGAGTTGAGGAACCACTCCAGGTACGGGACGTCCTGCTTCGCGCCCGTGTTTCCCTGGACGTTGTTGTGGAAGAGCGCGCCGAAGTGGTGCAGCGTCACGTGCGATGGGATCACCTGCGCGGACTGGAGATTGTTCTGCGCGTTGAACGCCGACGACACGATGTAGACGACCGGGAAGAGCGCGATCACGATCGCGATCACGGCGACGACGTGGCGCCACCACGTTTCCTTCAGCTTCGGCTTGTTGCGAGGGGTCATCGACTCGCCGACCGCGAGCGTCGCCGCGATACGCGGAACGGTGACCGTCGTCGGTGCGAGCTCTTCGCTGCTCATCGCATGCTCTCCAGTGAGTTCGAACGCCAGAACGAGATGCCGGAGATGCCGGCGACGATGAAGAAGATGATGATCGCGACCGCGCTCGCGAGGCCGTAGTCGCTGCCCTTGCCGCTCGCGATCGCGAGCTTGTACGTGTAGCTGATCAGGATGTCCGTGTTGCCCGCGATCGACGACGCGCCGTTGTAGGGGCCGCCCTGCGTCAGGAGGTACACGTTGTTGAAGTTGTTGAAGTTGAACGCGAACGACGCGATCATCAGCGGCGCGACTGCCACGAGCAGCAGCGGTAGGGTCACGCGGCGGAAGATCGCCCAGGCGCCGCCGCCGTCGACGCGCGCCGCCTCGGTCAGCTCGGCGGGGATCGACTGCAGCGCGCCGAGCGAGACGAGGAAGAAGTAGGGAGTCGTCAGCCAGACGCTGACGAGCACGACGGCGACCCGCGGCCAGGTGATGAAGGAGATGGGGCCCCACACCGGGCCGCCGAACAGCCAGGGCACGTGGTGGTGGAGGATCGAGTTGTTGACGACGCCGAAGTCGTCGTTCAGGAGGCCGCCCCACACGAGCAGCGAGAGGAACCCGGGGATCGCGTAGGGGATGATCAGGATCGAGCGGTACAGCTTCTGGAACCGCATCCCCTTCTTGTCGAGCGCGATCGCGATGAAGAGCCCCGTCGCGAACGAGAAGAACACGACCGCCGCCGCGAAGGCGAACGTCCACAGGAAGATCGAGATGAACGGATCGCGGACAAGGGGGTCGTGGATGATCTTCCCGAAGTTGCGGAAGCCCGTGTGCGTCTTCCAGCCCGGCTCGAGCTCCTCCTTGCCGGCGACGAACGACCCGAGGCCGTTGTCGTGGAAGACCCGGCCATCCGAGATGCGCGTGAACGTGTTCGACTTCGGGTCGTAGCGCAGCGTCGGCTTGAGCTCGACGGCGATCGTCGTGCCCTGCGGCAGGATCGCGGCGTCGCCCGACGTCGGCACCTTGAACGACGAGAGCTGCTTGTCGAGTGCGAACAGCTCCGCGCCGTGGATCACCGTGTAGCCCTTCGCTGCGGTGGGCGGGCCCGTCGCCGGTAGCGTCACATCCGATTTCGCAATGGGCTGCAGCCCGTTCGTCGTCCCGACGTAGGTCTGCTTCGAGGCCTCGTCGCGCATCAGCAGCACGAGGTCGCCGGACTTGTTGCGTGCAGCGGCGATGTCGAACTGCCTGCCGTTCGCCGGCGCCTGCAGCGAGTTGACCTTGATCGAGTCGATTGCCTGAGACTTGGTGAGGACGTGGCCGGTCGAGTAGTTCTCGAAGGCGACGTTGATCGTGAAGACGATCGGGACGATCTGGAACCCGAGCAGGAAGACGGTCCCGGGGATCAGGAACTTCGCGGGCAGCGTCCACGACTTCGGGACGAGGTAGAGGTAGTCGATGAGGAGCGTGGCGACCACGAGGACGCCGAGTGCGGGCCAGCGCCTGTGGTCGGCGAGCACGACGGCCGCCCAGACTGCGATCGCGTTCACGACTGCGAGCAGCGCGATCTTGATGGCGAGGCCGACCGTGCCCGAGAACGCGGCGATCGACCGGGCGATCAGGCCTGGCCGGAAGGCCGACGCTTCGGGGGCGGCTGCGGTGGTGGCGGACACGGTCTGGGAAAGACGGGGGAGGGCGCCGTGACGCCCTCCCCCTACGGATGAGCTAGCCGGCTGCCTTGATGCGCAGCGTGATCGCGCGGGCAGCGCCCTTGAACGAGCGGGACGCCGGCATCGCGCCTGCGCCCTTCGTCGAGCGAACCCACGCCTGGCCGAGGTCGCCCCAGACGTTGTCCATCTGGGGGATGTTCGGCATCGGCACGCCGCCGCGGCCGGCCGCGCCGAACTGCGCGAGGACCGGGTCGGTCGCCTTCGCCTTCACGTTCGCCGGGGCGCGGCCGCCCGCAGCTGCGAGCTGCGTCTGCGCCGACGGCGTCGAGAAGAAGTTGGTGACGAGGTCCTTCGCCGCCGCGTCGACGCCGTGGCCGGCCGCGAACTTCGTCACGACCATGCCGTTGACGCCGAGGAACGGCACCGACTTCTGCTTGATCGCCGGGACCTGGACGACCTTGAACGAGATCCCCGCCTTCTGGATGTCGGAGACGGCCCACGGGCCGGTGACCCAGTACGGCGTCTGACCCTTCGTGAACGCGGTGTCACACGTCGAGTAGTCCGTCTTGGCGTTGATCAGGCCTTCCTTGTTCCACTTGTCGATCAGGCCCGCGTTCTGCGCGAACGTCTTGTTCCAGACGCCGACGTCGGTCGGGTTGAGGTTCCCGGCCTTGTTGACGCCGAAGACGTAGCCGCCGAGGCCCGAGAAGAACGGGTACATGTGGTACGCGTCACCGCCCGAGCCCTGCTGGACGCAGAGACCGAAGGCGAGGTGGTTCTTCTTCTTGAACTTCAGCGCCGTCGACTCGAGGTCTGCCCACGTCTTCGGGACGGAGGTGAGCTTCGTGTTGACGATGAGACCGATGTTCTCGACCTGCACGGGGATGCCGTACAGCTTCTTGACGGCGGTGCCGT
>CAZDEX010000145.1:0-5707 GCA_964504405.1 uncultured Gaiellales bacterium
CACGCGCTGATGGACATCTCCGACGGGCTCGCGATCGACGCGGGGCACATCGCGCGACGTTCGCGTGTTCGCTGCGTGATCGAGCTCGACCGTGTCCCGCTGGCCGAAGGCGCGATGCTCGAGGACATCGGGTTCGGCGAGGACTTCGAGCTCCTCGCGGCGGTCCCGGACGCGGGCAGCTTCACCGTGATCGGGCGTGTCGAGGCGGGCGAAGGCGTCGAGCTGCTCCTGCACGGCGAGTCGCACTCCCTCGGCGGCTGGGAGCACTTCTCCTAGAGCGTCACAGTGTCTTGCGCGGGTAGCACGAGTCGACGAGCCACGCGCCGTGCAGCTCGTGGAGCTCGCACGAGTAGACCTGCTGGCCCGCGAGCTGCGCGGCTTTCGTCTCTTTCGGCAGCACGAGCACGTCGTAGTCGAGCACGCCCTTGAACTGTCCCTTCAGCGTGAAGCCCGCCGTGCGAAACGCGCTCGCCGGGTACGGCACGACCGGCAGGTTGCCCGCGAGCCAGTCGGCGTGCGACACGCCCACCTTCATGTGCGGGGTGGCGAGCGGCCACGAGTCGGCGAGGCTGCGGCGGATGATGGCGCTGCGCGTGAACCTGTCGAGCGTCGCGACTGCGGCAGCCTTCTGCGCGGGCGTCGCCTCCACGGTCTTCGGCAGGCGGTACACCTGCGCCCGCTGGTGCTCGTTGATCGGCGTGTACGTCGAGTGGCCCGTATTGGGGACGAACACGATCGTTCCGGCGACCGTCAGCACGACGACCGCGGCCACGGAGGCCCAGGCGAGGCGCACACGCTTCCGATGCGACTTCGGCAGCCCGATCACGCCGGCCAGGGTAGCCGCGTGGTTTTTGCCGTCGGGATCAGAAGTAGGACGAGAACGTCTTGTGAAAGTGCCTCTTCGGGCGCGCGCCGTAGACGGTCTCGCGCGGCTCGCCGCCCTCGAAGAGGATCACCGTCGGCAGCGAGAGGACGCCGTAGCGGTCGGCGACGCGCGGGTTCTCGTCGATGTCGAGCTTGACGAAGTCGACGTTGTCGGTCTCGGCCGCGAGCTCGTCGAGCGTCGGCTCGATCGCCTTGCACGGGCCGCACCACGGCGCCCAGAAGTCGACGACGACCGGCCGGCCCGCCTGGAGCACTTCGGCGTCGAACGTGGCGTCCGTCACCGAGCGCATCAACGGCCGAGCCTCAGCATCGGCACACGCCAGATCGCCTCGAGCACGACGGCGCGGCTCATCTTCGAGGTGCCGGCCTCGCGGTCTGCGAACGTGATCGGGATCTCGACGACGCGGAAGCCCGCCTGCTTGACGCGGTAGGTGGTCTCGATCTGGAACGCGTATCCGCGCGGCGTGATCGAGTCGAGGTCGACCGTCTCGAGGACGACGCGCCTGAAGCACTTGAAGCCGCCGGTCGGGTCCTTCACTCCCATGTGCAGGAAGAGCGCCGTGTAGATGGAGCCGCCCCGCGAGATCAACCGGCGCAGGAGGCCCCAGTTCCGCGTGCCGCCTCCGGCGATGTAGCGCGATCCCAGCACCAGGTCGGCCCCGTTCTCGGCGGCGGCGATCAGGCGTGGGACGTCGGCGGGATCGTGCGAGAAGTCGCAGTCCATCTCGAGCACCAGCTCGGCGTCCGTGCCGAGCACGTGCTCGAAGCCGGCGACGTAGGCGCGGCCGAGGCCCTCCTTGGCCTCGCGGTGCAGCACGTCGACGAACGCGTGGCGCGTCGCGAGCTCGTCCGCGACCGCGCCGGTTCCGTCCGGGGAGTTGTCGTCGATCACCAGCACGCGGTCGCTGTCGCGCAGGACCCCCGCGAGGGCCTCGATCATGCGCGGTAGGTTCTCGCGCTCGTTGTAGGTGGGAAGACAGACGGTCGCGCGCATCGGCCCGCCTATGATCGCTGCGATGGCGGAGTTGCCGCGGAATGACCAGCTCGCGGACCAGTTCGACCTCCTCGGCGACCTGATGGAGCTGGAGGGAGCCGACTCGTTCCGGATCAACGCCTACCGGAAGGCCGCCGCGCGCATCCGCGAGACGCCGACCTCCGTCGCCCAGCTCGCGCTGGACGGCAAGGCGAAGCAGCTGCAGGGAATCGGCAAGACGATCGAGGCGAAGATCGTGGAGGTCGTCGACGACGGCGAGATCCACGCGCTCACGAAGCGGAAGGCGGAGGTGCCGGCCGAGGTCGCAACGTTCATGCGCCTGCCCGGGCTCGGCCCGAAGACGGCCCGGAGGATCTGGAAGGAGCTCGGGATCACGACCGCGGCCGATCTCAAGGCGGCTGCCGAGGCGCAGCAGCTACGCGGCCACGCAGGGATCGGTCCCGGCACCGAGGAGAAGATCGCCGCTGCGCTCGCCCAGCCGAAGGCGACGGAAGGCCCGCGCCGCGCGCTGCTCGGGACGACGCTGCCGAAGCTCCGGGCCGTCGTCGAGGTGCTGCGCGAGCATCCCGCCTCGGTCGAGGTGTCGCTCGCGGGATCGGCGCGGCGGATGCGCGAGACGGTGCGCGACCTCGACATCATCGCGACGGCAACCGATCCGCAGGCGCTCGTCGACTATTTCTGCTCGCTGAAGTGGATCGTAGACGTGGCCGCGAAGGGCTCGACGAAGGCGACCGTCGTCTCGCACGACGGGCTGCGCTTCGACCTGCGCGTCGTGCCGCCGGAGAGCTACGGCAACCTGCTGCAGCACTTCACCGGCTCGAAGAACCACAACGTCGCCCTGCGCGAGGACGCGGTGCGCCGCGGCTATTCCGTCTCGGAGTACTCGGTGACCGAGGTCGAGTCGGGCGAGGAGCATTCCTTCGCGACGGAAGAAGAGGTGTACCGGTTCCTCGGCTACGACTGGATCCCGCCGGAGCTGCGCGAGGACGGCGGCGAGCTCGCCGCCGCGCGCAAGCACGAGCTGCCGCAACTCGTCGAGCTCGCCGACCTGCGCGGCGACATGCACACGCACACGACGTGGTCGGACGGCAAGGACGCGCTCGAGGACATGGTCGCCGCCGCGCAGGCGCGCGGCTACGCGTACTACGCGATCTGCGACCACTCGCAGCGTCTGCGCGGTGACCTCCTCGCGCAGCAGACCGAGCAGATCGACGCGTTGAACGAGCTGCTCGCGCCGTTCCGGATCCTGAAGGGGATCGAGGTGAACATCCGCCCCGACGGGACGCTCGACGTGACCGACGAGGAGCTTGCGACGCGCGACTGGGTCGTAGCGTCGGTGCACTCGCGCTTCGACCACAACCCGACGGAGCGCGTGATGGCCGCGATGGAGAGCCCGTACGTGGACGTGATCGGTCACGTCACGAACCGCAAGATCGGCAAGCGCCAGCCGTCGCCGGTCGACGTGGAGCGCGTGATCGAGAAGGCGCTCGAGACGGGAACGTTCCTCGAGATCAACTCGCAGCCCGACCGGCTCGACCTGACCGACGTCCACGCGCGCGCTGCGCGCGAGGCGGGCCTCAAGCTCGTGATCGACTCCGACGGGCACGAGATAGGCGCGCTCGACTTCGTCGAGCTCGGCGTCGGCCAGGCGCGGCGTGCGTGGCTGACGAAGGACGACGTGCTGAACACGCGCACGTGGAAGCAGATCGAGAAGCTGCGGAAGAAGCGGTCGTGAGCTTCCGGGACGACCTGGACGCGGCCGCCGGCTGGGTCGACGCCTACCTGGCGCGCGTCGGTGAGCTCCCTGTGGCCACCCGCGTCAGCCCGGGAGACGTGCGTGCCGCGCTCCCCGCGTCGCCGCCGGAGCACGGCGAGCCGTTCGACGCGATGCTGCGCGACCTCGACGAGGTGATCCTCCCGGGGATCACGCACTGGAACCACCCGCGCTTCTTCGCGTGGTTCGCGAACACCGGCTCAGAGCCCGGGATCCTCGCCGAGCTGCTGATCGCCGCGCTGAACGTCAACGCGATGACGTGGATCTCGTCGCCGGCGGCCACGGAGCTGGAGGCGACCGTCATGAGCTGGCTCGGCCAGCTCGTCGGCCTGCCGCCGGAGTGGCACGGTCACATCGAGGACACCGCGTCGACGGCGACCGTCGCCGCGCTCGCGGCCGCGCGACGGCTCAAGCCGGGCGGCGTCGTGTACGCGTCGCAGCAGGCGAACTTCAGCGTCGAGAAGGCGGCGCGCCTCGTCGGTCTCGACTTCCGCGCGGTCGAGGTCGACGAGGCGTTCCGTATGCGCGCCGACTTCCCGCTCGACGACGCGACGGCGGTGGTCGCGACGGTCGGCACCACCGGCACGACGTCGGTCGACCCCGTACCCGAGCTCGCGCGTCGCTGCGCGGAGGCAGGTGTCTGGCTGCACGTCGATGCCGCTTACGCGGGCGCCGCGGCCGTGTGCCCGGAGCTGCGCTGGTGCATGGAGGGCGTCGACCAGGCGGACTCGCTCGTGATCAACCCGCACAAGTGGCTCTTCACGCCGATGGACTGCAGCGCCTTCTGGACGCGCCGCCCCGAGGTGCTGCACGACACGTTCGCGCTCACGCCCGACTACCTCGCCTCGACGAAGGACGCAGTCGACCTGAAAGACTACGGGCCTGCGCTCGGCCGCCGCTTCCGCGCGCTCAAGCTGTGGTTCGTGCTGCGCTGGTACGGCGCCGAGGGCTTGCGCGCGCTGATCCAGGAGCACGTGCGCCTGGCGCAGCTGTTCGCCGAGCTCGTGGAGAGCGAGCCCGGATGGGAGGTCGTCGCGCCGCACCCGTTCTCCACGGTCTGCTTCCGTAAGGTCGACGGCGACAACGACGAGATCGCGCGGCGCGCGACCGAGACGGGCGAGCTGTTCGTCGCTGCGACGAGGCTGCATGGCCAGTCGATCATTCGCCTCGCGATCGGAAACGGCGCGACGACCGAGCACGACATCCGTCGCTCGTGGGAGGTGCTGAGATCATGCGCATCGGCGTAGGCTCGACGGAGCCGAAAAGAGCAGTGATCTTCGACCTCTGGGAGACCCTGGTCGACTGGGACCAGGTGCGCGCGGCGCGCATGTTCGACGAGATGGCCCGTCGGCTCGGCATCACGACGGACGAGTTCCGACGCATGTGGGACACGCGCGACAACCCACGCTACGTCGCGCCCATTCGCGATGCGTTGCACGCGATCGGCGTCGCGGAGGAAGCGCATGACGACATCTGCGAGATCCGGCTCGCCTACAACCGCGAGACGCTCGTGCCGCGCGAGGGCGTCGTCGACACGCTTCGCGCACTGCACGATGAGGGCTACCTGCTCGGTCTGATCACCGTGTGCAGCCAGGAGGTCGAGCAGCTCTTTCCCCACACGGAGCTCGCCGGCCTGTTCGACGCCGAGGTGTTCTCGAACGCGGTCGGCCTTGCGAAGCCCGACCCGCGCATCTACCTGCACTGCTGCGAGCTGCTCGGCGCCGAGCCGCACGAGGCGGTCTTCGTCGGCGACGGTGCGAACGACGAGCTCGAAGGCGCACGCCGCGTCGGCATGGACGCGATCCTCATCCACCGCGCCGGCGAGGACCCCTTCTGGCCCGAGGTCGCGGAGTGGGACGGCCCACGCGTCACGTCGATCCCGCAGGTGCTGGAGGTGCTGCCACGCTGAGGATCCGCCCGTCCGGGCCCCACGAGGCCGAGACGCTGCTCGCGATCCAGCGGGCGGCCTCGCTCGCCGGGCTCGCGCACATCTATCCGCCCGACGAGTATCCCTATCCGGACGAGGCGATCCTCGAGCGGTGGCGTGCGTTCCC
>CAZDEX010000146.1:0-5696 GCA_964504405.1 uncultured Gaiellales bacterium
CGACACGAGGTTCAGGATCACCGCCTTGAGCGGGAGCACGAGTGACCGGAACGCGCGCGCGAGCAGGATGTAGGTCAGGATCACGACGAAGAGCAGGACGTACGGGAAGTTGCCGTACACCGCGTGCACGAAGTCACGGTCTTCCGCCGCGACACCGCCGAGCGTGATGCGCGTGCCCGTCGCGTTCGCCACGTCGGGGAGCACGGAGTGCTGCAGGTTCGAGATCGTCCTCTTGGTCTCCGACGCCGCGCCGTCGGCAGCCGGGATCGCCTCGACGATCGCGGCGTTGCCCTTGCGCCAGCCCGTCGGCGCGACCGCGCCGGCGACGCCGGGCGTCGAGCCGACGCGATTCGCAATCGTCTCGAGCTTCTGCGGGGTCGCGTTGCCTTCGACCAGCACCTCGAACGGCTTGAAGGCGCCCGCCGAGATGCCCGCGGCCGCGAGAGCGTCGCGGCCGACGATCGCGTCGCCGCCGCCGGGCTTGTCCTTCGCCTGAGCCTCGCTCGGGTTCAGCTGCACGCCGGGGACGAGCAGCGCGGCGACGATCGCGATCCCGACGAGCGCCGTGATCGGCGCGCGCCCCGTGACCGTGCGCGCCCACCACGCCCAGAAGCCGCTCGCCTGGTCGCTGCCCTCGACGATCCGCTTCGGCATGACGCGCACGCTGTTGATGCGCGGGCCCAGCATCGCCAGCATCGCGGGCAGCAGCGTGATCGACGCGAGCACCGAGACGGTCGGGATCAGCAGGCCGCCGAGGCCGATCGACCGGATGAAGGGCAGCGGCAGGATGACCATGCTGAGGAGGCCGACCGCGACCGTCGATCCCGACACGATCACGGAGCGCCCGGCGTGCCGCATCGTCGTCTCGATCGCGCGCTCCACGGGCTCGCCGTGGCGGAGCTCTTCGCGGAAGCGGAAGATGATCAGCAGTGCGTAGTCGATCGACACGCCGAGCCCGACGAGCGCGATCAGGAACTGCACGATCACCGAGACGTTCGTGAACCGCGTCAGCAGCCAGACGAGCGTGAACGTGTTGAGGATCGACGCGACAGCGGTGAGCAGCGGCATCGCGACCGCCGGAAGCGTGCCGAAGACGAAGAGCAGGATGATCAGTGCGCCGAGGCCGCCGATCAGCGTCTCGCCGAGCACCGACGGGCCCTTGGTCGCGCCCTTCGACGCGGCTGCCTCGAGCGGGTCGCGGCCCGTGAGGTGCGCCGTCACACCTGCCGGAGCGGCGGCGAGCAACGCCGCCCGGGTCGGCTTCTCCGCCGTCGACGACCCGAACCTCGGGCTGCCGACCGGGAAGATCTCCGCGAAGGTCGTGTGGCGGTCCTTCGACACGTACGCGTCGCTGTGCGTCGAGAACCACGAGCTCGACCGCGAGCCCGGGTTCGCCTTGACCGCTGCCGCGATCGCCTTCTCCACACCGGGCGTCTGCGTGACGTCGCCCTTCGCCGTCACGACGGCGATCAGCGGCGCGTTCTCGCCGCTCCCGAAGTCCTTGAGCATGCGCTGGTTCGCCTCGTACGCGGAATAGCCGGGGATCGAGAACGCCTCGAACCACTTGATCTGGCCGGCGGAGAACGCGCCGAAGACGGTCAGGAGGAGCCAGCCGAGAACGACGAGTCGACGGTGGCGCAGGATGATGCGGGCGATTCCGGTCATGTGCAGTCCGATTCCTTTCGCGACGGGGGTGCGCCGATAAGACGACCCGGCCGCGCGGGACTCATCGGTACGCAACGACTCTAGCCGCCACGCCTGACCTCGCCGTCACCGATTTTGCGGCGACCTGGCGTACACTTCGTGAATGTCGAGGGGGGCCTGGGAACTCGTCTTCATGATGCTGATCCTGAAGATCCCGCTCGTGTACCTCGGGGTCGTGGTCTGGTACGCGATCCGCGCCGAGCCGGAACCGGGCATCGATCCCACCGAGCACTCCGTGTGGCGGCCGTGGGCGCGCCCGGCTGGACCGCGGCCCCGCCGCGGCGGCCCGCACGGCACGCGCGACACGGTCGGCGTGTCTCGTGCGCGTCGCGATAGAGTCGCACCGTGACCCCGACGACACGCGACCGTTTTTCGCCCACCGAAGCAGTGGCGGGCCTCTGCGCCACCCTCGCGATCTTCCTCGGCGCGTTCGAGCTCCTCTACCGGCCCTTCCGCCTCGCCCCCGTCGCCGTGGTGCTCGCGATCCTCGCGACCGCGATGAGCCGGCAGCAGCCGAAGCTCGTCCCGGTCGCCTGGGCGGCCATCGGCATCGGCTTCGTCGTCGGCGCGACGCTGCAGCTGCTGACGCACCACCCGCTGTACTAGAGCTGGAGGACTACCGAGGCTCCCCTGGTACAACACCAGGGTGAGCGTGCACGACGTCGACGGCCTGAACGCCGGCTACGCGCGCGCCCTGCTCGACGAGTACCTCGAGAACCCGGAGGCCGTCCCGTCGGAGTGGCGCGCGCTCTTCGAGAGCGGTGATTCCGAGCTCGTGGCGTCGCATCCCGGAATCGCACGGCTCCTCGAGCAGCTCCCGCAGGCTCGAGCGAACGGCGGCAACGGCCACGTCGAGGCGCCCGCGCCGCCGCCGCCGGCCGCTGCGCCCACGCCGGCTCCCGACGCGCAGCTCCTCGGCGGCGTGGCTGCGGCGATGGCGCTCGTCAAGGCGCACCGCACCCACGGCCACCTCGGCGCGCGGCTCGACCCCCTCGGCTCCGAGCCGGTGGGCGACCCGTCGCTCGAGCCGCTCCGTCTCGAGCCGAAGCTGACGCCCGAGCTCCAGGCGCGGATCCCGGCGTCCGTGCTGCGCGTGCACGTGCCCGGCGAGACCCTCGCCGACGTCCTCCCGCAACTCGGGGAGATCTACAGCGGCACGATCGCCTACGAGCTCGAGCACCTCTCCGACCACCAGCAGCGCGTGTGGCTGCGCCAGGCGATCGAGTCCGGCCGCTATCGGCAGTCGCTGACCGCGGACGAGAAGAAGGCCCTCTTTGCGCGGCTCTGCGAAGTCGAGGGGATGGAGCGGTTCCTGCGCAAGCGGTTCCTCGGCCAGAAGCAGTTCTCGCTCGAAGGGCTCGACGTGATGATCCCGATGCTCGACGAGACGATCGAGCTCGCGTCCGAGGCCGGAGCGCACGAGGTCGTGATGGGCATGGCGCACCGCGGCCGCCTCAACGTGCTCGCGCACACGATCGGCATGCCGTACGAGTACATCCTGCGCGAGTTCGAGGGCGAGCGGACGATCGACGCCGTCGCCGCCGACCCGGAAGGGGGAACGGGCGACGTCAAGTACCACCTCGCCGCGCACGGCACGCGGCTGACCTCGAACGGCAAGGTCGGTGTGCGCCTCGTCGCGAACCCGAGCCACCTCGAGGCCGTCAACCCCGTGGTCGAGGGTCGCACGCGCGCGGAGCAGACCGACCGTTCGACACGCACCGGCGCGCATGACCCGTCCGTCGCGCTCGCCGTGCTGCTGCACGGCGACGCCGCGTTCGCGGGCCAGGGCGTGGTCGCGGAGACGTTCAACCTGCACGATCTCGAGGGCTACTCGACGGGCGGAACGCTGCACCTGATCACGAACAACCAGATCGGGTTCACGACCGATCCGAACGAAGGCCGGTCGACCCGGTACTCGTCCGACCTCGCGAAGGGCTTCGACGTCCCGATCATCCACGTCAACGCCGACGATCCCGAGGCGTCGATCGCGGCCGTGCGGCTCTCGATGGCCTACCGCCGCCGCTTCGGCCAGGACGTCGTCATCGATCTCGTCGGCTATCGCCGGTTCGGTCACAACGAACAGGACGAGGCCGCATACACGCAGCCGTTGATGGTCGAGCAGATCAACGCGCATGCGAGCGTGCGCGAGCTCTACGAGGAGCAGCTGATCGCCGAGGGCGTGCTGACGCGTGAAGAGGCCGAGAAGTATGTGAGCGACGTCGAGTCCGTTCTGCGCGCGGCGCACGACCGGCTGCGCGCGTCGTTCGGCGAGAAGGTCGAGCACGACGGAGCGATCCCGCGTTCGACGACTGCGCCGCCGGCCACGGCGGTCGCGGCCGAGAAGCTGAGCGAGCTGAACGAGCAGCTCCTCCGCTGGCCCGAGGAGTTCACGCCGCATCCGAAGCTCGCGAAGCAGCTCGAGCGCCGCCGCACCGCGATGAGCGCGGGTGGGATCGACTGGGGGCAGGCCGAGTCCCTTGCGTTCGCCTCGCTGCTCGTCGACGGCATCCCGGTGCGGCTCACCGGCCAGGACTCGCAGCGCGGCACGTTCTCGCAGCGGCATCTCGTCCTCCACGACGTCCACACGGGTGAGACGTTCACGCCGATGCAGCACCTCGACGAGCAGTCGGCGTCGTTCGAGGTTTACAACTCGCCGCTGTCGGAGTACGCCTGCATGGGCTTCGAGTACGGCTACTCGGCCGCGGCGCCCGAGGCGCTGGTCCTCTGGGAGGCGCAGTACGGCGACTTTGCGAACGGCGCGCAGATCGTGATCGACCAGTTCATCTCGTCGGCCCTCTCCAAGTGGCGCGAGACGTCACGCCTCACGATGCTCCTGCCGCACGGCTACGAGGGCAACGGGCCCGAGCATTCGAGCGCCCGGCTCGAGCGATTCCTGCAGCTCGCTGCGCAGGAGAACATTCGCATCGTCAACGCAACCACCGCGGCGCAGTACTTCCATCTCCTGCGCCGCCAGGCGCTCGACGCGACCGCGCGCCCGCTCGTCGTCGTCACGCCGAAGGGCCTGTTGCGGTTGAAGGACGCCACGTCCACGCTGCCGGAGCTGGCAGACGGCGCCTTCCAGCCCGTGCTCGACGACGCGCGCACCGACAAGGAGAACGCGAGGCGTCTCGTCCTCTGCTCGGGGAAGATCTACTACGACCTCGTCGGGCACGCGGCGAAGGCGGCCAACTCGTCGGTCGCCGTCGCCCGCATCGAGCAGCTCTATCCGTTCCCGACCGAGCAGGCGCGTGCGCTCGTCGAGTCGTACCCGTCGCTCGACGAGGTCGTGTGGGCGCAGGAAGAGCCGCAGAACATGGGCCCGTGGCGCTCGATCCGCCACCGGCTCGAGGAAGCGACGGGTGACGTGTCGCTGCGCTTCGTCGGCCGCCCGTGGCGCGCGAGCCCGTCCGAGGGCTATCCGACGGCGCACCTGATCGAGCAGGACCGCATCGCGCGCGACGCGCTGATCATCTAACGCCGGCGGCGGTTCTTCTGGGCGTTCAGCGCCTGCTTGGCGATGCGCGGCCCGTGCTTTCGCACCTGCTGCGCCACCCAGCGGCGCTGCTTCGGCGGGAGGCGCCGCCAGACGTCCCAGGCGGTCAGCGCCATGCCGAACGGGCCGAGGCGGCGGGTGAGGAGGCGCGGCATGCGCCCATCATGCCCGTTCCTCAGTGGTTCTCGTCGGGCTTGCCGTTGCCGTTGCCCTGTCCGTTGTCCTGTCCGTTGCCGTTGCCGTTGCCGTTGCCGCTGCCCTGTCCGTTGTCGTCGCCGTTCTGCTGGTCTTCGACGACGGGCGGCTCGACGGTCGCCTGCACGTCGTTGTGCGCGACGAGCGGCGTCACCGCTGTCGCGACGGTGCGCACCACCGACTCGACCACGGCCGTCGCGGACGGAGGCGTCGGCGCGGGGGTCGGGGGCGCGGCCGGCGTCGCCGCGGGTGCTGCGGCGGGCGGTGTCGGCGTCGGGGTGGGCGCCGGCGCGGCCGGTGCCGG
>CAZDEX010000147.1:0-5691 GCA_964504405.1 uncultured Gaiellales bacterium
CGGTTCCAGGATCTCGCCTACGACGCGCAGGTGCAGACGAAGCACCAGTGGGTCGCGGACTCGCTGCAGCGGCTCGCCGGGTTGACCGACGCGCCGCTCGAGCCGATCGTCGCCGCGAAGTCGCAATTCCACTACCGCAACAAGATGGAGTACTCGTTCACGCAGTTGGAGGACGGGCCCACGCTCGGCCTGCACAAAGCGGGCCGGTGGGACGAGGTGCTCGAGATCGAGAAGTGCTGGCTGACGGGCGACGTCGGCAACGCGATCCGCAACCGCATGCGCGAGTGGGCGCGTGAGGAGAAGCTCACCGCGTACGACCAGGAGACGCACGAGGGCTACCTCCGCCACCTGATGCTGCGCGAAGGCCGCAACACGGGCCAGATGCTCGTCCAGCTCGTGACGAACCGCGGCGAGCGCTTCGACCGCGAGCGGCTGATCGAGGTGCTGACGGAATTTCCCGAGGTGCGCTCGATCCACTGGTCGGTGAACAGCGGCGTCTCCGAGATCACGACCGGCCTCCCGACCGAGCTCCTGTGGGGCGAGGACGCGATCGAGGAGGAGATCGACGGACTGCGCTTCCGTGTGCGACCGAACGCGTTCCTGCAGACGAACACGGAGATGGCCGCAGAGCTGTACGCGATCGCGCGCGAGTTCGCGGGGCTGACGGGCGGCGAGACGGTGTACGACCTCTACTGCGGGATCGGCACGATCGGGCTTTCGATGGCGAAGGACGCGCTGACGGTGTGGGGCATCGAGATCAGCGAGGAGTCGGTCGCCTGCGCGATCGAGAACCAGGAGCTGAACGGGATCGGCAACACCGCGTTCTTCGCGGGCAATGTCGGCGAGGTGCTCACCGATCTACGCACGCGCGCGGGCGACCCCGACGTCGTCGTCGTCGACCCGCCGCGCGCGGGCCTCGCAGGGAAGGCGCTGAAGCGCCTGGGCGAGATCGGCGCGCCGCGCATCGTCTACGTCTCGTGCAACCCGACAACGCTCGCGGGCGACATCAAGCGCCTCTCCGACGACTACGGCTATCGCCTCGTGCGTGCGCGGCCGGTCGACATGTTCCCGCACACGCCGCACGTCGAGTGCGTCGCGCTGCTCGAACGCGGCGTCTAACGCTCAGGTCTCCTCCGCCATCGCGAGGATGTCCGCGCGCGAGACCTTGCCGACGAGCTCGGGGTGGTGGCGGTTGACATGGTCGGTCACGTTCGCGACGAGCTCGTCGTCGTCGCCGCCGCGGACGACCTCCCCGCATTCGCAGTTGACTACCTTGGCCATCTCGACTCCTTTCAGTAGCTGAGGACGCGGTCGTGCTCGAAGGCGAGCTGGACGAGCCTCGCCGGTAGCGCAGGCTCGGCCACGCCGTCCGGTTCGAACCCGCGCGCCTTGCTCGACATGCCGGACACGTAGAAGCTCGCTCCGGCTTCGCGCAAGGCGTCATACGACTCGCGCAGCTCGCCGGTGCCGAGACCGACGAGTGAATCGAGGACAGGCTCGCGCAAGAGCTGCACGGCATCGCCCGCGAGGAACAGCGACACGTCGTGTCCCTCCTCGGCGGCCGCGCGGCCGACGAGAAAGCCGAGCGCTGCCCGCGTCGGATCCTCGGGGCCTCGCGTGATGTGGATCAGGAGCTTTGCCATGGGCCGATTGTGGTCGCCGTCGGTTGCGGTTACCTTGGCGAAATCTTGGAGACGAGGATCCAGCTCTGCGGCAAGCTCGTGGCCAGGCTGGAGGGGCGCCGGCTCGAACACGACCTGCCCGGCAGGCAAGGCCGACTGCTCTTCGCCTACCTCGTTGCTTGCCGGCTTCGCCCCGCGACCCGCGACGAGCTGATCGACGCCATCTGGCCGCGTCAGGCGCCCCTCGCTGCCGAGACGGCGCTGAGCGCGCTGCTCTCCAAGCTGCGCAGACGGGTGCCGATCGAGAGTCGCGGCGGCCTGCACATCGTCCTCCCGGACGGCGCCTTCGTCGATCTCGAGGCAGCCGACGAGGCGATCCACCGCGCCCAGACCGCGACGCGCCGGCGGGCCTGGGCCGACGCGTGGGCGCCGGCGCGCGTGGCCTTGCACACCGCGAGCCGCACGTTCCTCCCGGGGGAAGACGCTCCGTGGATCTCGGAACGGCGCCGCCACCTCGATGACGTCCGTCTGCGCGCGCTCGAATGCGTGGCCGAAGCGGGAATCGGACTCGGTGGCGCCGAGCTCGACTCTGCGCTCCGCGCCGGGCGCGCGCTGATCGAGCTCGCCGCGCTGCGCGAGACCGGATACCGCCTGCTGATGCAGGCGCTCGACGCCGACGGCAACCGCGCCGAGGCGCTCACCGTCTACGACCGGCTACGCAGGACGATCAGGGACGAGCTCGGGGCGGCGCCGAGCGAGACGACGCAGGAGCTCCACAGGTCGCTCCTCCGCTAGGGCTGAACTCTTGGCCATGTCCGTTCGGCCTGACCGCCGGCGCATGGGCGTCGGGTCGCGCCTGATTCGCGACGCGCTCGGCCGGGCCGGCGCGTGGGCAGTTGCGCAGTCGATCGAGGTCGTAGGATGCGCGCCGTGCCGTTCACGCGCACGAACATCAAGGACGATCTCGAGGACATCGGATCGCGCTTCGACGGGGCGCCCGACCTCGAGTTCCGTGCCGCGACGAAGGCGCTCGGGCTCGAGGAGTCCGCGCTCAGCTACCAGCGCGTGCCGCCCAGATACCGCTTCCCCTACGGCCACACGCACGTCACGCAGGAGGAGGTGTACGTCGTCCTGCGCGGCGGCGGCCGGATGAAGCTCGACGACGAGGTGATCGAGCTGAGGGAGTGGGATGCGGTCCGCGTGCCGCCCGGCACGTGGCGCGGCTACGAGGCCGGGCCGGAGGGCCTCGAGCTTCTCGTCGTCGGCGCGCCGAATCTCGGCGAGGATCCGCGCGGGGACGTCGACGGCCGGCGCGACTGGTGGGCCGACTAACCCGCACGTCTGCATGGCCAACAGGAACTATCTCGTCGAGGGCTTGTCGGGCGCCGGGAAGTCCTCGGTGTACGAGGAGCTGATCCGACGCGGATACAACGCGGTCAGCACCGATCGTGCGTGGAAAGACGCCGCCTCCCGGTGGGATCCGCGGAAAGCGCTCAGCGAGCTCGAGAGTCGGGAATCAGAGGTGCTGTTCGTCTGTGGGAGCAGCGCCGATCGCGACCGCTTCCTGCCGTACTTCACGGAGGTCTTCAACCTCCGGATCGACGACGACACGATGCGCCGCCGCCTTCTGGAGCGCACGAACAACGACTATGGGAAGGACGCCGCGGAGCTCGAGCTCATGCTCACGCTGAATCGCAGCGACGAGAAGCCCGCAGGCGCGATCGACGTCGACGGCACGCAGCCACTTGCGCAGGTCGTCGACGAAATCCTCCGCCTGGCGGATTGCCCGGCCGAGAGCGACTCGCCGGCGCCGCCGTGGTCGAACCACGGCTCCGGGACCGCCCGGGCGTTCGTGGTCCCCGAGCCTGCCCTTCGGAGCCCGGATCTGGCCGCCGAGGCGATCGCTCGCATCGACTACGGCTGGTCCGGCGACCTGCTCGTGACGCTGTTGCGCTACCTCGCCGAGCAGGGCATCGACCTCGCATACATGCGCGACGATCGGGGTTTCGTGCTCACCCACGATCACCGTGAGCGGTATCTGGTGCGCCTCGATCCAACGGCGTTCGACGGGGAGCGCTTCGCCGCTACTACGAGTCTCTCGAGGAGACGAAAGCGAGCGGCGTCGGATACGCGGTGCTCGACGGCATCGCGTTCCTCCGTGACACGCTCGCACCGCTCCGCGTCGGGACTGTCGCCGTGCTCACCATCGGATAGCCCGCCGCTCGACGCGGCACGTCGGCTCGAACTGGTGTCTGACAACCTTGGCGCGGTTCGGTTCGTCGTTGCGGGTCGTACGGGTGTCAGACACCGGTGCGTAGTGGTGTCTGACACCTGGCGGGGTTTCGGTTCGTCGTTGCGGGTCGTACGGGTGTCAGACACCGGTGCGCGCGGCTGGGCGAGTGGCCTTCCGCCGGTCGCGCTTACTGCGCCACCCGCGCCAGAGCAGGTCCGCGTTCGGGACGAGGAAGCCGAGCGCGATTCCCGGCAGGGCGGGGAGGCCGCTCAGGTCGAAGTACACCGTCGCGGCGATCGTCAGCCCGAGCGCGGTGACGAGTGCGATCCACGTCCAGTAGACGCGCAGCCCGAAGCGTGCGGCCGCGGCGAGGAAGAGCGCGAAGAAGAGAAGGTCCGGAACACCGAGGTTCGCCGCCGCGTGCTTGCCCGGCACGGGGAACGCGAACGAGAGCACCGAGAACACGTGCGCGTGGTGCGTGACGATCTCCTTCGTCGGCCCCCGCCAGACCGAGTACGCGTCGACCCACGGAATGATCGCCGCGACGAGCACGACCCAGGCGACCGTCTCGAAGTAGCCGAGGAACCACCAACCGATCAGCGCGCACGCGGCCAGTCGCGCGAAGTTCGCGAAGACGTTGACATGCGCGACCGTCAGGACGACCGCGACCAGCGCGCAGGCCACGCCCGCCGGCAGCGTCCAGCGCGCCTCACGCCACGGCAGCCCAATCAGGACGAGCGCGAACACCGCCGGGATGAGGACGAAGTCGATCCACGCGACGTCCCACCACACGCCGCCGGCGTTCCAGAGGTGCGGTGCGATCTCGTCGTAGACGACGAGCGCAGCGAAAAGCCCTAGTAGGGCGGCAGGGCGGCCCACCAGGGGCCGACGGCTTTGAAGGCGTTCCAAAACGCTGTCTTCGCGGGCGCTTCGTCGAGGGCGGAGTCGATGTCGGGGACCGCGAGCGCCTCGATCGTCGGCGTGAAGCGCTGCAGCTCGCCCACCTTACTCTCCAGCGGCTGCGCGAGCTGGAAGTCGATCCCGTTCAGGAACTCGAGCGCGTCCTCACCCATCACGACGAGCAGCTTCGGCTCGACGATTCGGAGCTCGCGGCGCAGCCACTCGGCGGACACCCCGAGGTCGGCGCCGGCGAACTTGACCGCGTTCGTCCCGTAGACCTCCATCGGGTCGACGTGCAGGCGCTGCAGCGACTTGATCAGCGCGTTCCCGGCGCGCCCGTGGAAGGCCACGCCTTCCTGCAGCTCCTGCGCCTGCGCGCCGTACTTGAGCAGGAAGATGTTCGCGAGCGGGTGCCCGGTGGGCAGCGCAGTCGGGGCCCCCTCGGCGGCCTGCCCGATCTCGTGCGAGAGGCGATTGATCTCGGTGATCGCCTTGCGGAGATAGCGCTCGTAGATCTCGTCTGTGGTCACGGTGGAGCCCACGCGGCAGGGGGACCTTTCGGGACCCGGGGACCTTCTCCTAGCGGACCTTCTCCTTCACCTGGGCTACCCACTTGAGCGACTGGAGATACGCGAGCGACTTCGGCCGACGCAGGATTTCGGCCGTCCGCAGCGAGATGAGGAACTCCTCCGGATCGCTGAACGCGCGCATCCGGAGCGCCCCCGTGCCGACGCCCTGGAGCACGTGGGCGTCGGAGCCCGCGCCCATCGTCAGGTTGTACTTGCGAGCGAACCGCAGCGCCTCGTCGTTGTAGGCCTCGAAGAGGAGGCGCGCGTTGTAGACCTCGAGCACGTCGATGTCGGCCAGGTGCCGGTGGAGCGTCCGCGGGTCCGGAATCGAATGGAGGCGATCGAACGGGTGGGGGACGTAGACGAG
>CAZDEX010000148.1:0-5676 GCA_964504405.1 uncultured Gaiellales bacterium
TTCTCGCCGAGCATGCGCGCATACACCTTCGGCGGCTGCGGCAGAAACGGCTGGCCGAAGCACGTCGAGAACGTCGGCTGCGGCTCGGTCACGCCGATCTCCGTGCCGGCAAGCTTCGCCGTGAAGCCGGAGAGGAAGAAGTAGAGAGCCTGCTCGCGCGAGAGGCGCGCGATCGGGGGGAAGATCCCGAACGCGTCCGCGGTGAGGAAGATCACCGACTGCGGGTGGCCGGCCATCTTCGACGGCAGCGCGTTGGTGATCTGCTCGAGCTTGTACGCCGCGCGCGTGTTCTCCGTCTTCGAGTCGTCGTCCAGGTCGACGTTGCCCTGCTCGTCCAGGGCGACGTTCTCCAGGATCGTCCCGAACGTGTGCGTCGTCCGGAAGATCTCGGGCTCCGCCGTCGGGGAGAGGCGGATCACCTTGGCGTAGCAGCCGCCCTCGATGTTGAAGACGCCGTTGTCGCCCCAGCCATGCTCGTCGTCGCCGATCAGCGCGCGCTCCGGATCGGCGGAGAGCGTCGTCTTGCCCGTGCCCGACAGCCCGAAGAAGACGGCCACCGAGCCGTCCTCGCCGACGTTCGCCGAGCAGTGCATCGGGAAGACGCCCTCGAGCGGAAGACGGTCGTTCATCACGGTGAAGATCGACTTCTTGATCTCGCCGGCGTAGAACGTCCCGCCGACGAGCAGCTCGGTGCGGCCGGGGTGCAGCACGACGAACGTGCCCGTGCGCGTCCCGTCCTCGTCGGGGTCGGCCTCGATGTCGGGCGTGTGCAGAACGAGGGCCTGCGGCTCGAACGAATCCGCCTCGCCCGGCGCGAGGTCGATGAACATCGTCTTCGCAAACAGCGCGTGGTACGGGTGCGCGGTGATCACGCGCACGGCGATCCGGTGCGCGGGATCCGCGCCGGCCCACGCGTCGATCACATAGAGCGCGTCGGCGGACCCGAGGTGCGCCGTGACCTTGTCGCGCAGACCGTCGAAGTGCTCCTCCGACAGCGGCTGGTTGACGTCGCCCCACCAAATGCGGTCCTGCGAGCTGTCCTCCTCGACGAGGAACTTGTCCTTCGGCGAGCGGCCCGTGAACTTCCCCGTGTCGACCGCGAGCGGGCCCCCTTCGGCGAGGCGGCCGTCACCCCGTGCGAGCGCGTGCGTGTAGAGCCGCGCGGTCGTGGGGTTTCGGTACACCGACCCGGACGGCTCGATGCCGTGCTCGGAGAGATCGACGTGGCCGGGGAGCTCGGTCGTCGTCATGCAGGGGTGCATGGTACGGATTCAGCCGTCGGTTTGGGATCCGAACCGCTCAGGCCTGGGCCGAGGACGCTCGGGTCGCCCAGCTGCGGTTCTCGACCGTGAAGAGCGCCCACAGATTCAGCCAGTACATGCACCCCTCGTGGAACAGCATGTAGACGAACGCCGCTCCGGGTGACGACGCCCCTGCGTTTCGGGTCAGAGCCGCCGTTGCGGCCGTGTCCTGACGCGCGTGGTCCTCACGCCAAACGACGTGACGAAAGTGCAACAAACTTTCCACGGCTGCGATGGGAACGTCTCAAAAGCGGACGTCAAGAGGCGGCCGCGCGCGGAACCCCGTCGCCAAACGACGACTAGAGCTGCCAGTCGCCGCCGCGGAGGACGGGCACACGCTCCCCGTCCTTCGTGACGCCGTCGACCTCGAGCGCGGGCGAGCCGATCATGAAGTCGATGTGGGTGCCGCTCTCGTTCACGCGTTCCACGTCGTCGCCCTCGACGAGGAAGGGGAAGCCGGTGCCGAATGCGATGTGGCTCGCTGCATTCTCGTCGAGCAGCGTGTCGTAGAACACGGTGCCGAGCGGGCCGATCCGGCCCTGGCGGTCGACGAGGGCGAGCTCGCCGAGCCGGCGCGCGCCGTCGTCGATCGAGAGCCGGCTGCGCAGAGCGTCCGCCCCTTCGTCGGCGTCGATCTCGACCGCGGTTCCGTTCTCGAAGCGGACCCGCAGCCCGCGCACGATCGTGCCGTCCTGCAGCACGAGCGGCTTCGTCGCGGTGACGGTTCCCTCCGTGCGCAACGGGTCGGGTGTGGTGAATACCTCTTCGGTCGGGAGGTTCGGCAGGTGCCGCAGTCCCTCTGCGGTCGTGAAGTCGGCGGACCACCACGTGTGCGTGGGCAAGAGGCCGATCGTCAGCTCGGTTCCCGGGCCGCGCAGCTCGATCGCGTCGAACTTGCGCGCGGCGAGTCGCGCAGCAGACTCCTTCAGCACCGCCATGCGCTCGTCCCACGCCGCTGTCGGATCGGGCTCGTCGAGGCGCAGCACGTGCTCGAGCTCGCGCCACAGGCGCTCGAACGCCTCGTCCGCCGGTAGGTCGGGCCAGACGAGGGACGCCCACGCCGGATGCGGGGCGGGCACGATGCACCAGTTCGTCAGCCGCTGCCCGACGATCGGGCCGAGCTCCTTGACCCGCGGCAGCATGTCGCGACCGACGAGCGACGGGTCGAGCCCCTCGAGGACGTTCGGCGCCGTGACGCCGTTCAGCGTCACGCGCGCGCCGTGCTCCTCGGCGTGCTTGGTCAAGCGCTCGCCGTACCAGGGCGGAACGAAGTCGAGCGTGTCGGGATCCGCATGCTCGATGCGCGCCCGCTTGACGAACGGATCGAAGTAGGCGACGTCGACGAACTTCGCGCCACGCTTGTAGGCAGCGGCGGCGACGGCACGCGCGAGATCCTCGTGCCCGAGGTCGGCGTTGATGAGCATGACCTGGCCCGGCTGGACGTTGGCCCCGTGGACGGCGAGCTCGGCGAGACGGGTCAGACGATCGGCCACGGGCAGGCGATCGTACCCTCGGCGCCGAAAGCGGTGCGGATGACCGTCGAAGCCGCAGCCGAGCGCTTCCTCGCAGCCGCCGGGATCGCCGATTCCACCCGCCGCGTCTACGGCTCGGACCTCCGCGACTTCGCGCGCTGGTTCGGCCCCGACTCGCCCGTCGAGGACATCGACGTCCGCGTCCTGGCGGACTGGGTGTCCGACCTCGGCCGCGCGCGGTCGGGCGGCCGGCTCGCCCCCGCGACCATCTCGCGCAAGCTCGCCTCGGTGCGCGCGCTGCTGCGCTACACGCGTGGGCCCGAGCACGTCCCGGACGCGTCGTTCGCCCCGCGCCGCCCACGCCGCCTGCCGGACTCGCCCAAGGAGCACGAGGTGAACGAGATCGTCGACGAGTTCGATCCCTCGACGCCGCTCGGCCTGCGCAACCGCGCACTCGTCGAGCTCGTGTACTCCGCCGGCCTGCGCAGCGCCGAAGCGGTCGGGCTCGACCTCGGCGACCTCGACTTCGAGCAGGAGACGGTGCACGTCCGTCTCGGCAAGGGCGCGAAGGACCGCGTGGTGCCGCTCGGCGAAGAGGCCGCCGGCCTTCTCGCGCGCTACCTCCACCAGGCGCGGCCGCAGCTTGCACGCGGCGCGGAGAACGCGCTCTTCCTCTCGGTGCGCGGCCACCGTCTCGACACCTCGACGCTGCGCCGGCTCGTTCCCCACCCGCACCGGCTCCGCCACGCGTTCGCGACACACCTCCTCGAGGGCGGTGCCGATCTGCGCACGATCCAGGAGCTGCTCGGCCATTCCTCGCTCTCGACGACGCAGATGTACAGCCACGTCGACGCCAAGCGACTCAGGAAGGTCTATGACCACGCCCACCCGCGATCCTGACCTCGCTTCCCTGGCCGCGCGGCTCCCGCCGGGCGGAGCCCGGCTCCGCCGCGCTTGCCCCGAGGAAACCGAGGAGCCGCTGTTGTGAGCCGCGATCCTGAGGTCGAAGGCTTCCTCGCGCTGATCGCCGCGCGCCGCTCGCCGCGCACGGTCGAGGCCTACCGGCGCGATCTCACGGCGCTCGGCGCATACCTCGGCAAGCCGATCGCCGCCGCGACCCTCGAGGAGCTGGAGCGCTACACGGCGCAGCTCCGCGCCGACGGGCTGTCGCCCGCCACGATCGCGCGCCGCACCGCCGCGGCGCGCAGCTTCTACAAGCACCAGCAACTCCTCGGCGCGCGCGGCGACAACCCCGCGGCGGGGATCAAGCTCCCGCGCCGGGCGAAGCCGCTGCCGAAGACGCTGTCCCCCGGCGAGGCCGAGCGGCTGATCGAGGCGGCGGGAGGCACACAGCCGCGCGCGCTGCGCGACCAGGCGCTCGTCGAACTGCTCTACGGCGCCGGACTGCGCGTCAGCGAGTGCGTCGGCCTCGAGCGCGCAGGGGTCGATCTCGACGACCGGCTCGTGCGCGTGATCGGGAAGGGCGGCAAGGAACGCGTCGTGCCGATCGGCCGTCACGCCGCCGAGGCGCTCCGGCGCTACCTCTCACGCGGCCGCCCCTTCCTCGACCGGCGCCACCGCCCGGAGCTCTTCCTGAACGCCAAGGGCGGCGCCCTCACCCGGGCGGGCGCCTTCCTGATCCTCCGCAAGCTGGCGGAGAAAGCGGGCCTCGACCCCCAACGGGTCCACCCCCATCTGCTCCGTCATTCGTTTGCTACGCACCTGCTCGAGGGAGGAGCAGACTTGAGATCGGTTCAGGAAATGCTCGGCCATGCCGATCTTTCGACCACAGAGCTCTACACGCACGTAACCGATAGGCGGCGCCGGGAGTTGTATTTCCAGGCGCACCCTCATGCCCGACGGAGAAAGGAAGACGTTGCACCTCGATCCACACGTCGAACTGCTCATGGCACTGGCGTCGGGAGCGGCGTGGCTGATGACGAAGGCGGGTCTCGCGAAGAACGCGCTTGAGCTCAAGCGCCGGCGCGTGACATGCCCCTCCTGCGGCCGGCACGACCGCTGCAGCTGCCTCTAGCTCGTCACTGCCCGTCGCCGGGCACGCCGTCGAAGAACCAGTTCACCCTGTCGTCGACACCGGCGGTCGTGCGCTCCGGGTCGTACGGCACGACCTTGAGCCAGTTGATCGCCCGCAAGAGGTAGCGGAGCTCCTCGACGACGGCCGCCTCCTGCTCGAGCTGCGCGAGCGGCGCGAAGTCCGTCCACGGCTCGAGGTAGGCGGGCCTGGCGCTCGGCTCCATCTCCACCGTCAGGCTGAGCAGCGGATGCGCGACGTTGGCGTCGCCCCAGTCGAGGATGCGCACGTGGCCGCCGCGGACGAACACGTTCGCGTCGTGGAGATCGCCGTGCTCGACCGTGGCGGGGAGCGGCGAGGACGCGAGCCGGTCGAGCAGCTCGTGCACCCGGGGCAGTCCCGCGCGGAGGCGTTCGGCGGTTGCAGGCCGGAGGCACGGGAAGAGATCCTCGACGCGCGAGGGCAGGCGCTCCGTCCGCATGTCGAAGGCGCCGAGCGCGAGCATCGCGTCGGCGTGGGCGGCCGCGGCGATCTGCAGCTCCGCGTAGGTGCGCACGAGCGGCGCCCAGTCGATCGGATGCTCGCGCGCCCGCACTCCCGCATCCGCCATCAGGAGCCAGCCCCCCTCGGGACGCGACGCGATCACCTCGGTCACGAGCTCCGGCGCGAGCGGAACGAGCAGCTCGAGGAGCGCCGGCTCGAACGCGAACTCGTCGCGCGAGGCCTTGAACCACACCGGCCCGTCCGGCGTCGGCACACGCAGGGCCGTCGCCCACGCGCGCAGGTGCGGCTGCTCGATCTCGCCCGTCACCTCCACCTGAGACTCGATCCACGCCCGCACCTCGGCGAGCCAGACCGGGTCGGCGAACGG
>CAZDEX010000149.1:0-5673 GCA_964504405.1 uncultured Gaiellales bacterium
CGAGGAAGTACCCCGAGGAGCTGCTCGAGCGCGGCGTCAGGCTGGCGCTGGAGAGTGGCCGCCCGATCGCACACGTCGCTGACGATTTGGGCATCCACGAGGAGACGCTGCGCAAGCGTGTGCGCGAGGCGGAGGTAGACCATGGTTTGAGGCCAGATCTGCCAACCAGCGAGGAGCGCGAGGAGATCAAGCGGCTCCGCCAGGAGAATTTTGAGCTGCGTCGCGCGAACGAGATCCTGAAGTCCGCTTCGCCGATGGTCTTCATGGGCGACGAGCTTGGCATGGAGGGACGCTGGGGGGAGGACGCGCGCCGGCCGATGCCGTGGGGCGCTTTCCCCGACGACATGGTCGACACGTACGGCACCCTCGCGCCATCTCGATTACCGGCCCGCCCTCGCGTTAGGCGTCAGATGCGCTGCCAGGCCGGTTCCGGAGAAGCCAGCTTCTGGGGACATTGGCGTCGTGCCTGCTTGGTGGTATTGGGGGAGCGCAGTCGGCTTCGTGGCTGGCGGGATCGCCCTTCTAGTCGCGGGTCATCCGGTCTGGGCGGTATTTGCCCTCGCTTTCGTCGTGTTTTCTTGCCTTCAGGCCTGGCGATCCGGCGCGCGATGATCGCCGACTACAACACCTCGACTTGGGGCGCGGTCGTTGCGGCTGTGCTCGTCGGCCTGGCATTACTCGTTCGCTTCGCAGCTCGCCGACGCAGATAGCTCGTAGGGGTGAACGGCGGAACTGAAACCGCCGTTATCGCGCGTCTTCGATGCGTTTCGGATGCGAAGGGGCTGCGACGGCGCCCGTTCGCTACACGCTCGCTACATGCCTAAGTTCTCTGCGCACTTGCAGTTGACGGAAGGAGGCGATTTCCAGGGTCTTTTCAATGCCCCCGACAAGAATCGAACTTGTGCACGCGGTTTAGGAAACCGCTGCTCTATCCACTGAGCTACGGGGGCTCGGCGGAAGGGTATCCGGGGCTACCGCAGGCGTCGGAGCCCGCGGCGCGTCTCTGGGGCCGGCTCGAGGATCACGATTGCGATTTGCCGGTTGGTGCGCCGCTCGTAGTCGAGATAGCCGGGCGCCTTCGCAGTCACCTCGGCCCAGAGCCGCGCGCGCTCCTCGGGCGGCGCGGTGCGCGCGACGACCGCCCGCCGCGCGGAGCCGTCCTGCAGCTCGGCTTCCGGATGCGCCGCGAGGTTGAACGACCACGCCGGCGGACGATCGAGCCCGCCGTATGACGCGATCACGACGACGTCCTCACCGTGCCGCAGCGAGCAGAGCGGGACGGTTCGGCGCCTCCTGCTGCGGCGTCCCGTCGTCGTGAGGAGGACGATGCGCAGCCCCCAGATCCGTCCGCCGATCCGCCCGCCGCTCGCGCGGTAGAGGAACCGGTGCACCGCGCCGCCGTAGCGGGTCACGAGGCGGACGACGAGATCTCTCATCACCCGGGACGTTCGCAGGCCGCCGTTACGTTGTCAGCGGCATGGGAGAACGGGGCACACTCGGCGTCGTCCGCGGCGCCGCGCTCTACGTCGGCGCGCTGATCGGGCCCGGCGTGCTGCTCGTGCCGGCGCTCGCCGCGCAGGCCGCGGGCGCGGCGTCGATCGCAGCCTGGGGCGTGCTGCTCGTGCTCTCCGCGCCGCTCGCGATGGTCTTCGCCGCACTCGGCGTGCGCCATCCGGTCTCCGGCGGCGTCTCCGCCTACGTTCGGGAGGGCTTCGGCGAGGACGCGGCCGCACTCACAGGGGGCTGGTTCATCGCGGCGGTGTTCTGCGGCGCGCCCGCCGTCGCGCTGATCGGCGGGTACTACGTCGCCGACCTCACCGGGTCCGGCACGCCCGTCGCCGCGACGAT
This sequence comes from uncultured Gaiellales bacterium, assembly GCA_964504405.1. Lineage (GTDB taxonomy): Bacteria > Actinomycetota > Thermoleophilia > Gaiellales > Gaiellaceae > PALSA-600. Next base: position 1,849 of record CAZDEX010000149.1, read on the forward strand.
CGGCCTCCTGATGTTCGGCACCGTGCTCGTCACGAACGCCTTCGGGCTGCGCATCTCCTCCGGGTTCCAGCTCGTGCTCGCCTCGGTGCTCGTCGGCGTGCTCGCGCTCGCCGTGTCGGTCGCGCTCCCGTCGCGGGCCGGTGACAACTGGCACCCGTTCGCGCCGCACGGCTGGTGGGCTGTCGGCACCGCCGCGAACATCCTCGTCTGGCTGTTCGTCGGCTGGGAAGCCGTCGCGCAGCTCGCGGGCGACTTCCGCGATCCGGACGTCGGCCTCCCACGGTCGATCGCGCTCGCGTTCGGCGTTGTCACCGTTCTCTACGTCGGGCTCGCCGTTGCAACGATCGGCGTCAGCTCCGGCACGAGGTCCCGCGTGCCGCTCGCCGACCTCGTCTCGGTCGGCTTCGGTCGTGTCGGGCGGGATGCGACCGCCGTGCTCGCCGTCGCGCTGACGATGGGGACGATGAACGTCTACATCGGCGGCACGTCGAAGCTGATCGCCTCGCTTGCCAACTCGGGCGCGCTCCCGCACGCGCTCGGCGCGGACGCGCACCGCAGCATCCCGCGCCGGCCGCTCCTCTTGATCGGGCTCGTCGGACTGCCGATGCTCGCGGCGCTGCTCGCGGGCTTCGCATCGACGGATGCGCTCGTCCGCGCGACGTCCGCCTGCTTCATCGCCGTCTACGTGCTCGCCCTCGCCTCCGGCTACCGCATCCTCGACGGGCGCCCGCGTGTGCTCGCGCTCGTCACGCTCGCGCTCACCGTCGTGCTCGCGGCGTTCTCGGCGTGGTACCTCCTCGTACCTGCGCTCGCGGGCGCAGTCGCGGTCATGCTGCGCCGCGCGCTCCGGGTCGCGCACGACGACGCGCCCGCCGTCGACGCGGACGACTTCGTCGTGCTCACGGGGCTGGACCCCGAGCCGGTCGAGCCAGCCCGAGCGGCCGACGCACAGCGCGACCACCGGTAGCTCTTCGGGTCAGACGGCGACACGAACCTCGCCCGCGACGAGCACGCGCTCGATCTCGACGTTGTCGTCGAGGATCACGATGTCGGCCGGAAGGCCGACGTCGAGGCGGCCGAGCTCGAGCTCGCCGAGAACGCGCGCGGGCGTCGCCGTTGCCGCGCCGACCGCGTCCTCGATGCCGACGCCGAGCGCGTGCAGGTTGCGCACGGCTTCGATCATCGTCAGCACCGAGCCCGCGAGCACGCCGTCCGGCCCGCGCACCGTTCCCTCGTGCACGTGCACGTCGAGATTGCCCAGGCTGTACGAGCCGTCCGCGACGCCCGCGCCCGTGATCGCGTCGGTCACGAGGGCCGTCCGCCCGCGCGCGGCGTGCCACGCCGTCAGCGCGGTCTCCGGCGCGAGGTGGATGCCGTCGAGGATGAGCGAGACGACGACGTCGTCGCGCGCGAGCGCCGCGCCGACGATGCCCGGGTCCCGGTGCAGAAACGGCCGCATCGCGTTGAAGAGGTGCGTGATTGTGCGCGCGCCGCGGTCGAAGGCCGCGTTCGCCTGCGCCGCGGTGGCGTCCGTGTGGCCGAGCGAGACGGTGACGCCTCGTTCGATCAGGCGGTCGATCAGCGTGTCCGCGCCGACGAGCTCGGGCGCAAGGGTCATCAGCCGCACCGGGCCGGCGTCGAGCAGGCGGTCGAGGAGGGCTGGGTCGGGGTCGCGCCGCGCAGACGCCTCGTGCGTGCCGAGCCGGTTCGGCGAGAGGAACGGGCCTTCGAGATGCATCCCGAGGATGCGCGGCCGGGACTCGCCCGCCGGCACCTCGGCCATCGCGGCGACGAGCTGCTGCTCCGGCGTCGTGATCAGGGTGGGGAGGTAGGCCGTCACGCCCGTCTCGAGCAGCGCCTCGCCGGCGCGCCGGTAGCCGTCCGCGTCCGCATCGAGGAAGTCGACGCCTCCGAAGCCGTTCACCTGGAGGTCGATGAACCCCGGCACCGCGATCCCGCGGCCGGGCGAGGAGAGGCCCACGGCGACCACGCGCCCGTCGGCGACCTCCACGTCGCCGCGCACGAGCAGTCCATCGACCAGAGCGGCCTCGACTCCCAGCTTCATCGCGCCAGTGTAGAAGTGGTCTAGGAGATGGTCAATACCAGTTCCGGGCCAAATTCGCGAAAAGAGCTTGTGTCCGAGGAAGCTGGTCTATACCATCGCCCTCGATGGCCGGCATTCGCCTGAGCAACGTGACCAAGGCGTTCGGCGCCGTCACGGCGGTCGACGGCATCACGCTCGAGATCGAGGACGGCGAGTTCCTCGTGCTCGTGGGCCCGTCGGGGTGCGGCAAGTCGACCCTCCTGCGGATGATCGCCGGGCTCGAGGACGTGAGCGACGGCCAGATCGCGATCGGCGAGCGTGACGTCACCGACCTGCCGCCCCGCAGCCGTGACATCGCAATGGTCTTCCAGACCTACGCGCTCTACCCGCACATGACGGTCCGCCAGAACATGGGCTACGGACTGAAGGCGCGGCGCACGCCCAAGGTCGAGATCGAAAAGCGCGTCGACGACGTCGCGGAGCTCCTCGGGCTCACCGACCTCCTCGAGCGTCGACCCGCGCAGCTTTCGGGTGGGCAGCGCCAGCGCGTCGCGATGGGGCGGGCGATCGTGCGCCAGCCGCAGGCCTTCCTGCTCGACGAGCCCCTCTCGAACCTCGATGCCAAGCTTCGTGTGGGCATGCGCGCCTCGCTCGCGCAGCTCCACCAGCGCCTGAACGTGACGACGGTCTACGTGACGCACGACCAGACGGAGGCGATGACGCTCGGACAGCGCGTCGCCGTGATGCGCGACGGGCGGATCCTGCAATGCGACCGCCCGCAGGCGCTCTACGCCCAGCCGAACAACCTCTTCATCGCGGCGTTCATCGGCTCGCCCGCAATGAACCTCGTCGAGGCGACGTACGAGGACGGCGCGGTGCACTTCGGCCAGTACCGCGTGCCCCTCGCGCAGCCGCCGGCGCGCGGCAGCTTCGTGCTCGGGCTCCGGCCGGAGAGCTTCGAGGACGCGGCCTTCGCACCGGGCCTCCCGACGATCAACGTCGACGTCGCCGTGCTCGAGGAGCTCGGCTCCGACGCCCACGTCTTCTTCCACGTGGACGCGCCGCCGATGACCGCCGAGGTGCTGGAATCGGCTTCAGAACAGGGTTTGCTCGACGACCGCGCGCTCTTCACCGCCCGCGTCGACGCGCGCACGAAGGCACGGGTGGGCGAGACGGTGGAGCTTGCGGTCGATCCCGCGCGCTTCCACTACTTCGATCCCGCCACCGGGGATCGTCTCGCGCCGGCCGGCGCGCCCGAGCTGGTCGGGATCCGGTGACCAAGCAGCGCGAGACGCGCGAGCGGGTCCTCGAGCTGATCGAGCCGCTGAGCGTCGGCGACGCGATCCCGTCGGAGCGCCAGCTCGGCATCGACCTCGGCGTCTCGCGGCTGACGGTGCGCGCCGCGCTCGACGAGCTCGTGCGGGAGGGGTATCTCGTGCGCCGCCGTGGCGCCGGCACCTTCGTCGCGGAGCCGAAGGTCGCCAAGGGCATCGACATCACGTCGTTCAGCGACGACATGCGTGCGCGCGGCCTGACGCCGGAGAGCAAGACGCTCGACGTTCGCACGGAGATGGCCGGCGCGCGACTCGGCCGCATCCTGCACGTGTCGCCGTCCGAGGAGATCCTCACGGTCAAGCGCCTGCGCCTCGCGGATGGGGAGCCGATGGCGATCGAGTTCCTGCACACGCGCTCGGCGCTCGTTCCCGGGATGACGGGCGCCGACCTGGAGCAGAACTCCTTCTACGACCTGCTCTCCGACCGGTACGGGATCTCGATCGTCG
>CAZDEX010000150.1:0-5662 GCA_964504405.1 uncultured Gaiellales bacterium
TGCTCGACAAGCGCCACTTGCCGAAGCGCCCCGAAGATGCGCCGCTCGCGCTGCCGCTGCTCGGGAAGAAGGAGGACGGCCGCGTCTGGAAATGCACGCTCTGCTACGACCGGCTCAAGGGCGGGCACGAGCCTGCGTGTGCAAAGGCATGCCCGACGGACTCGATCCAGTTCGGCGAGCTCGACGAGCTGCGCGAGCGCGCGGGCAAGCGGCTCGCGAAGCTCGAGGCGGAGAAGTGGAACGGCGCACAGCTCTACGGCCACGACCCCGACGACGGCGTGGGCGGCTTCGGCGCGTTCTTCCTGCTGCTCGACGAGCCCGAGGTGTACGGCCTGCCGCCAGACCCGGTCGTCCCGACCAAGCACCTGCCCGGTCTCTGGAAGTCGACAGCGCTCGCCGCGACGGCAATGTTCGTCGGCATCGCGGCCGCGTTCATCGGAGGACGCGAATGACGAGCGAGACGACGCAGTCGTACTACGGGCGGCCGATCGTCAAGGAGCCTGTCTGGCAGCCGGAGATCCCGTGGTACCTCTTCACCGGCGGCGTCGCCGGCGGGTCGGGCGTGTTGCACGGCCTCGCAAAGATCACTGGCAACGTGCAGCTCGCAAAGCGATCGCTCGCGATCGCGACGGCCATGGAGATGGTCTCTCCGCTTCTGCTCGTCTCCGACCTCGGCCGTCCCGAGCGCTTCCTGCACATGCTGCGCGTCTTCAAGCCGACCTCCCCGATGAGCGTCGGGAGCTGGATCCTCTTCGCCTCCGGCGGAGCGACCACGACGGCGGCCGCGCTCGAGGCGCTCGGCAAGCTGAAGCCGCTCAAAGTACTCGCGGAGCTCGGCTCGTTCGCGAGCGGACCGCCGCTCGCCACGTACACCGGTGCGCTGCTCGCGAACACCGCGATCCCGGTGTGGAGCGAAGCACGCGACGAGCTGCCGTGGCTCTTCGGCGCAAGCGCGGCGGCGAGCGCCGGCGCTGCGGCTGTGATGTTCACGCCGACGGGCGCGGCGGCGCCTGCACGGCGCGCCGCGATCGCGGGCGTCGTCGCCGAGCTCGGGGTGATGGAGGTGATGGAGAAGCGGCTCGGCTTCGTCGGCGAGGTCTACAGGCACGGCCGCGCCGGAAGGTACGGACGGCTTTCGAAGATCTGCACGGCAACGGGGGCCGGCCTCCTCGCCTGGCGTGGAGGCCGGAGCCGTGCAGCTGCCGTGACGGGCGGGGCGCTCGTGCTGGCAGGCGAGGTGGCCCTCCGCTGGTCGGTGTTCAGGGCCGGGTTCCAGTCGGCGCGCGACCCTCGCTACACGGTGCTCCCTCAGAAGGAGCGCCTGCGGAAACGAAAGGGGGGATCGACATGACCACGCCCGCAGCGCGGGTGGTGACGGTGGAGAGAGGAAGCGAATGGGAGGACGGGTTCGCGCGGCCGCGCGTCGTCCTCACGCCGTACGCGGCGCCGTCGGTGCTCGGCCTGTACGGCTTCGCGGCGGCGACGTTCATGGTCGCTCTGCATCTGACCGGCGTGTACGGCGGCGCGAAGACCGACGAGACGCTCTGGCCGTTCGCCGCGATGTTCGGCGGCGTTGCGCAGTTCCTCGCCGGCATGTGGGCCTATCGCGTGCGCGACACGATCGCGACGGCGATGCACGGCATGTGGGGCTCGTTCTGGATTGCGTGGGGCGTGCTCAACCTGCTGATCGTGCTCGGGAAGATGCAGGCGGTCCCGCCGGGCTCGAAGCCCGACCCGGCATTCGCGATGTGGTTCTGGACGCTCGGCGCGATCACCGTCGCGGGCGCGCTCGCGGCGTTCGCGGAGAGCCCGGGCCTCTTCGGCGTGCTCGGATTCCTTGCGGCGGGCTCGATCGTCTTCGCGTTCGGCCTGTCCGACGGGTCGACCGGAATCGTCAAGGTCGCCGGCTGGCTGTTCGTGATCGCGGCGATCCTCGCCTGGTACACGGCGACCGCGATGATGCTGCTCGCAGGCGCAGGGAAGGTGATCCTCCCGCTCGGCAAGCCGAAGAAGGACGCGAACGTCCCCGGCAGCGAGCCGGTGAAGCCCATTCAGCTCGAGTGGGCCGAGCCTGGGGTCAAAAAAGGACAGTGAAGAAAGGGCAGTGAACCGCGCGGCGCGGGGCTACTTGCCCTGCGCCGCAGCCTGCTTCTTCACCGTCTCGGCGGCCTTCTCGATCCCCTTCTGCGGCGGGTTGTCGGGCGGCGCGTCGGGGCGCACCTCCCCGCTCTCGGGGAACGGCCGCACGTAGTCGTCGCCGCCCGGCGGCTGTCCGCTCTCGGGCCGCGGCGGCGTCTCCTCGTCCGCGCGGACCGGCTGCGTCGGCAGGAGCTCCTCGGCCACGTCGTCGATCCGCTCGTACTCGCGGTCGGGGATGCGCTCGAGGTCGCGCGCCGCCTGCGGGTCCACCTTGTCGGCGTAGCGCACGAGCTCGCCGCGCGTCGCGGGCAGCTTGACGCCTTCCAAGACGACCTGGATCTCGGCCACCCGCTGCGCGTCGATCATCTAGAGCTCCTTCGCGTCGAGTCGCGTCTCGCCGTCGCGCGTCACCCGGTACGCGGTTGCGCCGGGACGGCACGTGACGACCTCTGCGATCTCCGTACCCACGAAGTGGATGCCGACACCGTCGTCGGCAGCGACGCCTTCGGGGAAGCCGCCGTCGACGAGCTCGCGGTAGCGCGGCCGCCGCTGCTCTTCGCCGTCGTAGTGCGGGCACGCGCTGCCGGGCAGGAAGCCGAGGCAGTCCATCCCCTCGAGCTGGGGACCGAACGAGTCCGTCACGCCGGCCTCGAACCAGCAGATCATCCCGGCGCTCGCCCCGCAGAGCACGACGCCGTTCTCCCACGCCTCGCGCAGCGCGGTGTCGATGCCGTGCACCTTCCAGATCGCGAGCATGTTCGCCGTGTTCCCGCCGCCGACGTTGATCACGTCCTGCGAGAGGATCACGTCGCGCACGTCCTTCGGCGGCCACGGGAACGTGGTCAGGTGGCTCGCCTCGCCACGCGACGCAAACCGCTCGTAGAACCAGACGATGTACTCGGGATGCTCGGCCGACGCGGTCGGGATGAACAGCGTCCGGGGACGCGTCTTCCCGCTCAGCCCCAGGATGTACTCGTAGAGCCGGTCGGTCTGCTCCGGCGTGTCTCCCCCGCCGCCCAGGCCGACGATGTGCCGCTCCGCCACGGCGCGAGTTTACGGCTGACCCGCATCGGTACGTCGCAGCAGTGGAGATCGGATACTGGCTGTCGTCGGAGGAGCAGGGCCCGAACGACCTGGTTACGAGCGCACGGCTCGCCGAGGAAGCCGGCTTCGAGCACGTCCTCATCTCGGATCACATCCACCCGTGGGTCGACGGCCAGGGACACAGCCCGTTCGTGTGGGGCGTGATCGGCGCGATCGCGGCGACGACGTCGCGGATCCGGCTCGGGACCGCAGTGACGTGCCCCCTGATCCGCATCCATCCGGCGATCGTGGCGCACGCCGCAGCGACGTCGCAGGCACTGATGGACGGGCGCTTCTTCCTCGGCGTCGGGACGGGCGAGAACCTGAACGAGCACGTGCTCGGCGACCGCTGGCCGCGCGCCGACGAGCGCCTCGAGATGCTCGACGAGGCGATCGACGTGCTGCGCGCGCTCTTCGGCGGCGAGTACGAGACCTATCGCGGCAAGCACTACACCGTCGAGCAGGCGAAGCTCTACGACATGCCGAAGGACGCGCCGCCGATCATCGTCGCGGCGAAGGCGGAGAACGCTGCCAAGCTCGCTGCGAAGCGCGGCGACGGGACGATGAACACGACCCCCGACGGCGACATCGTGAAGATCTACAGAGGGGCCGGCGGTTCCGGGCCGATCTACGGCAAGGTCGCGGGCGCATTCGCGTCGAGCCGCGAAGAGGCGTTGAAGATCGCGCACGACCGGCAGCCGAACACCGCAATGGGCGGCGACCTCTCGACCGAGCTCGCGCTCCCGCGCGACTTCGAGGCGGTCGCGGAGCTCGTGCGCGACGAGGACTTCGAGGGGTCGCTCGTCCTCGGCAACGACGCCGGCGAATGGCGCGCGAAGATCGACGAGTTCCGCGACGCCGGCTTCACGCACGTCGCGCTGCACAACGTCGGCGAGGTCCAGCGCGAGTTCATCGACTTCGCGAAGGAGCTCATCTGATGGGCGCTCCCGAGCCCGAAGACATCTACGAGCGAACCCGCCAGGAGGGTGCTCGGCGCCTCGAGCGGCCCGTGCTCGAAGTCATGTCGACGGCGCTCGCTGCAGGCTTCGACATCGTCGCCGGCGTCGTCGCGATGGTGCTGATCGAGACGCAGCTCGAGCATCTGCTCGGCAAGCACGCCGCGCACGTCTTCGGCACGCTCGGCTTCGCCATCGGCTTCGTGTTCCTCGTCGTCGGGCGAGGAGAGCTCTTCACGGAGAACTTCCTCGTGCCGCTCGCCGGGCTCGACGGCAAGGAGCGCAACGCGTGGTGGAAGGTCGCCGAGCTCTGGACCGTGTCGCCGATCTTCAACATCCTGGCGGGTGGGTTCATGGGCTTCCTGCTCTCGATCCACAGCGTGCTGCCCTACGGCACGGGCGCGTCGGTGCAGTCGCTCGCAGAGACGATCTACGCCAATGGAACGCTCGCCCGGTTCATCAGCGCGATCTTCGCCGGCGCGCTGATCACCGCGATGACGTGGTTCATCGAAGGACAGCGCTCGATGGGCATCCGGGTGACCATCGCCTGGATCGCCGGGGCGATCCTCGCGCTCGGCAGCTTCAACCACGTGATCGTGGTCACGCTCGAGCTGATCTTCGGCATCCGGTTCGGAGCGCACGTGCCCTGGAGCTTCGTCGTCTCGAACTTCTTCCTCGCGGCCGCCGGGAACATGGTCGGCGGGATCGGGCTCGTGACGCTGAACCGCTTCACGCAGGCACGAAGCGGCGGCGGCTCCGAAGCGCGTTCTGGTTGAATCGAGGGCGATGCCCTCGCCCTCGAAGCTCACCGTCGGAGATCGCTCGTACGCGATCTACCGGCTCGATGAGCTCCAGGCGTCGTACGACATCGCCCGCCTCCCCTACACGCTCCGCGTGCTGCTGGAGAACGTCCTGCGCAACGGCGACGAGGCGGATGTCGAGGCAGTCGCGCGCTGGGACGCGAAGGCCGAGCCTTCGAACGAGATCTCCTTCTCGCCGTCGCGGGTGCTGCTGCAGGACCTGACCGGCGTGCCTGCGGTCGTCGACCTCGCCGCGATGCGCAACGCGATGGCCGACCTCGGCGGCGATCCGGAGAAGATCAACCCGCTGATCCCCGCCGAGCTCGTGATCGACCACTCCGTGCAGGTCGACGCGTTCGCGTCGCGCATGGCCTTCGACCGGAACGTCGAGCTCGAGATGGAACGCAACCGCGAGCGCTACCTCTTCCTGCGTTGGGGCCAGGGCGCGTTCACGAACTTCCAGGTCGTCCCGCCGGGGACGGGGATCTGCCACCAGGTGAACCTCGAGTACCTCGCACGTGTCGTCGACGACCGGGACGGCGTTGCCTTCCCCGACACCCTCGTCGGCACCGACTCGCACACGACGATGGTCAACGGCCTCGGCGTGCTCGGCTGGGGCGTGGGCGGCATCGAGGCGGAGGCGGCGATGCTCGGCCAGGCGCTCTCGATGCTCGTCCCGCAGGT
>CAZDEX010000151.1:0-5649 GCA_964504405.1 uncultured Gaiellales bacterium
ATCGCCTCGAGCGCGGCCTCGCGAATCGCGCGGCCCGGCGTCCGGCCCTCGTCGGTCTGCGAGAGCAGCGCCGCCGCGGCGAGGATCATCGCGAGCGGGTTCGCGACGTTCTTGCCTTCGAGGGACGGCGCGGTGCCGTGCGCGGCCTCCGCCATCAGCGCGGTCGGCTCGAGCTCCTCGCCCTCGAACGCGACGAGCAGTGACTCGGAGCCGGCGATCGACCCGAAGAGCGGCAGCACGAGGTCGGACAGGATGTCGCCGTCGCGGTTCAGCGCGGGGATGACCATCGGGTCGCCCGTCGACGCGATCAGCAGCGCGAAGGTGGCGTCGATCAGCTGCGGCTCGTACGGCACCTCGGGGTGGCGCGCGGCCGCGGCGTCCATCTCCTCCTTGAGCATCCCTTCGTACGTCGGTGACACCGTGTACTTCGGCCCGCCGAAGACTTTTGCGCCGGTGCGCTCCGCCTCGCGGAACGCGAACTCGGCGACCGCGCGGCACACGCTCCGCTCGATGCGCTCCGTGCGGAAGGCGACCTCCGTGTCGCCTGCGCCCTCGCGCCACTCCTGTGCGCCGTACGCGTCGCCGACGGCCATGCGCACGACCGAGATCGGCGCGTGCACGCCGCCGAACGGCACGACGCCGGGAAGGCGGCGCCCCGTTCGCACGATCACCTTGCCGCCGATCTGCTCGCGCAGGATCCGGTTCGGAGAGCCGACGTCGTCGCGCGTCTCCGGGGTGACGGTCGCCGCCTTCAGCCCGAGGCCGTGCTCGCGAATCGCGCGGGCAGCCTCGTGGACGATACCGTTGCCCGTCGCCCTCCGGCTCTCCAGCGAGAGGTCGAAGTGCGGCAGGTCGATCTCGATCCCCGTCACGTCGGGAGCGAGGACGCGGAGCGACTCCTCGAGCAGCTCCTGCCCGGTCTGGTCTCCCTCCAGCACGACGATCGCCTTCAGCTCCACGGCGGCCAAGATTAGCTAGGCCCCTCTCGCGGGAAGGGGAGGGCCATGGCGCGCGGCATCGGCTGGCGCCGGGAGGGGTCGAAACGCAGCTTTCGCTACGTCGACGCCGACGGGCGCAGGGTCACCGACCCCGGACATCTCGAGCGAATCAAGGCGCTTGCGATCCCGCCCGCCTGGAAGGACGTCTGGATCTCGCCGAGCACGAGGTCGAAGCTGCAGGCGACGGGGATCGACGCCGCGGGCCGCAAGCAGTACCTCTACCACGCCGATTACCGCGCGAAGCAGGAGCAGGCGAAGTACGACAAGCTCATTCGCTTCGCCGAGCGCCTGCCGGCGCTGCGCGAGGTGATGGCGGAGCACATGGCGCTCGAAGGCCTTCCGGAGGAGAAGGTCGCGGCGATCGCGGTGCGCCTGATCAACCTCGGCTGGTTCCGTGTCGGGACCGAGCGCTACGCGAAGATCTCGCGGACCTTCGGGATCACGACGCTGCGAAAGAGCCACGTCGGCGTGCGCGGGTCGCGCATCTCGTTCCGCTACCGCGGCAAGCACAGCATCATGATCCGCAGCGCGATCGTCGACGCCGAGCTCGCCGCCGCGATGAAAGAGCTGATCGCGCTGCCCGGCGCGCGCCTCTTCAAGTTCCAGCTGCCGGACGGCACGACGTGCAACCTCGACCAGCGAAAGCTCAACAACTACATCCGCGAGCACCTCGGCCAGGAGTTCACCGCGAAGGACTTCCGCACCTGGGGCGGCACGCTGATCGCGGCGATCGAGCTCGCGCAGGTGGGTGAGGCGTCGTCCCCGACGGACGCGAAGCGGAAGGTGACCGCGGTGATGCGCAAGGTGGCCGAGAAGCTCGGGAACACGCCTGCGGTCGCGCGCTCGTCGTACGTCAGCCCGGCGGTGGTCGAGCAGTATCTCGACGGGAGAACGATCGAGGATTTCCGGCCCCGCCATTTGCGCGTCGTCGGCGCGCGCGACACCGGGCTCGATCGCGAAGAGCTTGCCACGTTGAGCCTGCTTCGCTCGTGGCGAATTCGCGCCGCCCGCGCCGCCGCGTAAACTGCGCGCGGAAACGAATTCGGGAGGCGAAATTGGCGCGGAAAACCATTCTCGTTTGCGACAACTGCGGCAAGGAGGTCGACGAGTCGCAGGGCGCCGTTCTGCGGGTCACGTATTCGGATGCGCGGCGCGGCTCGAAAGCCGCCGATCTCTGCGACGACTGCGCCGGCAAGATGCCCGGCCGGGCGGTCGCGCGCCGCGGCCGCAGGCCGAAGAACGCCACTACCGCTTAGAGCGTAAAAGCGGGCCGGGGCGCGCACGGGACACGTCCTGCGCCCGCTCTACGATGGGAAGGTGGGACTCTCCCTCCTCGTAGGGCCTGCGAACGCGGGCAAGGTCGCGCTCCTGCTGGAGCGCTATCTGGCGCGCCTCGACGACGAACCGACATTGATCGTGCCGAACGCGTCGGACGTCGACCGCGTCGAGCGCGACCTGCTCGCGCGGCAGGGCTGTCTGTTCAGCGGCTCGATCGGGACGTTCGACGATCTCTTCCAGCGGATGATCCGCAACGACCCGGAGCAGCGCCCGGTCGCGACCGATGCGCAGCGCGCGCTGATCGTGCGGCGCGCGCTCGCGAACGCGTCGCTGAACGGACTGGCCCGTTCGGCGCGCACCGGCGGCTTCGCCGACACGCTGCTGCAGACGCTCGGGGAGCTCGAGCAGGGGATGCTCGACCCCGACGACCTCGGCGGCGATCTTGCGCAGCTCTACGCGGCCTACCGTGCGGAGCTCGACCGCCTCGGTCTCTGGGACCGCGACCTGCTGCGCCGACGCGCGGCCGAGCGCCTGCAGTCGGATCTCGACGCCTGGCACGGCGAGCCCGTGTTCGCGTACGGCTTCGAGGACCTCACCGGCGCCGAGTGGTCGCTGCTCTCGGCGCTTGCGGGACGTACCGAGGTCGAGGTCTCGCTGCCGTACGAGCCGGGTCGCGTCGCGTTCGCGTCGCTGCGGCGCACTGCCGACGATCTCGCGGCGCTCGCGGACGGCCGCATCGAGGAGCGCCCGCCGCGCTCGTCGGAGTACCAGCACGCGGCGCTCGCGCACCTCGAGCGCGCGCTCTTCGAGGAGTCGCCGCCGCCACCGCCGGAGGTCGGCGACGGCATTCGCTTCTTCGAAGGAGCGGGAGCACGCGGCACGCTCGAGCTCGTCGGCGACGAGCTGATCGCGCTGATCCGCAGCGGCATCCCGCCGGAGCAGATCGCGCTCGTCGCGCCGAATGTCGAGCAGTGGCGCGCGCCGCTCGAGACGGTGCTCGGCGGGCTCGACGTCCCGTACGCGGTCGAGTCGCGCATGCGGCTCTCGTCGACGGCGCTCGGCCACGCGCTGCTGCACTTCCTGCGCTACGCGTGGCTCGACGGGTCGCGGCGCGACCTGTTCGCGTTCCTGCGTTCGCCGTACTCGGGGCTCGGCCGCGCGTCGGTCGACTACGTCGAAGGACGGCTGCGCGGCCGCGCGATCCACACGCCTGCGCGCGTCGAAGAGGAGGCCGAGAAGCTGCGCGAGGCGCCGATCCCCGCGCTCGCCGAGCTACGAGCGGCGGAGACGCCGGTCGCCGGCATCCGCGCCCTGATCCGCTCGATGCTGCGCGCTGCGTACGGCACGGAGGCGCCCCCCGCCGGCGAGACCTCGCGGCTCGACCTGCGCTCCTACGACGCCGCGCTTCGCGTGCTCGACGAGATCGCGCCGTTCGCGCCCGGCCCCGAGGACGTGATCGCGTCGCTCGAGCGCGCGGAGGTTCGCTCCTCCACCGCCGAGAAGGGGCGCGTGGCGGTGCTCGACCTGCTCCGCGCACGCACGCGCCGCTACGAGGTGGTCTTCGTGCTCGGGCTCGAGGAAGGGTCGCTGCCGCGGCGCACGCGCGTCTCGCCGTTCCTCGACGACGACACACGGCGCGAGCTCGGCGGGCGCCTCGAGCGCCCCGACCAGGTGAGCCGCGACCGCTATCTCTTCTACACCGCGTGCACGCGCGCGACCCGCCGGCTGTACCTGGTGCGCGAGGCCGCGACCGACGACGGCGCGCCCCGCGAGCCGAGCCCGTTCTGGGAAGAGGTCGCCTCCGTCTTCGACGAGCACGACGTGAAGCGCGCCACGCAGAAGCGTGCGCTGTCGGCGCTCACGTGGAGCCTCGACGCTGCGCCGTCCGAGCGCGAGCGGCTGCGCGCGCTCGCGCAGCTCGCAGTGGTCGACGTAGACGCGGCCTCTGCGCTCGCGGACGCGAACGACTGGCAGCGGCGGCTCGCCCGCGCGCGCAACGCGATGCGCCGGCACACGCGCATCTCGCCGCAGTTCTTCGGCGGCAAGTCGATGTTCGGCGTGACGGAGCTCGAGCGGTTCGCCGACTGCTCGTCCGCGTGGTTCTTCGAACGGATGATCTCGCCGAAGACGATCGACGCCGAAGCCGACGCGATGCTTCGCGGCTCGGTCGCGCACAGCGCGCTGCACAAGTTCTACGCAGGGCTCCCGAAGGAGGTCGGGCACGACCGCGTCACGCCGGAGAACCTCGAGCGCGCCCGCGGCTTCCTGCGCCGCTGTCTGTCCGACGCGCTGCGCGGCGGGGTGCGCCTCGAGCTGACGCCGCTGCAAGAGGCGGAGCTCGAGGAGAGCCTGTGGCGCGACCTACAGGGCTTCATCGAGGACGAGGCCAAGTCGCCGCTGCAACTGCTCCCGCGCCGCTTCGAGGTGGGGTTCGGCTCGGAGCGCTCCGCGCCCGAGCTGCAGCGCGGGCTGCACCTCGGCGACGACCTCTACCTCAGCGGCAAGATCGACCGGATCGACGTCGACCCGTATAGCGCGCGCGGGATCGTGCAGGACTACAAGTCGGGCCGCACCGCGCACTCGGCCAAGCAGATCGACGAGGAGCTGAAGCTCCAGATCCCGCTGTACATGCTCGTCCTGCGCGACCTCGTCGGCATCGAGCCACTGGGCGGCGTGTACCGCGCGCTCGCCGGCGCGCGCGTCACCCGTGGCTTGCTGCACGGCGGCGCTGCCGACGACCTGCCCGGGTACCAGAAGAACGACTACCTCCCCGAAGACGAGTTCTGGTCGCTCGTCGAGACGTCGCGCGACCGCGCGCGCGGCTACGCGCAGCGCATCCGCGCGGGCGACGTGCGCCACGACCCGAAGGGCGGCGCGTGCCCGACGTGGTGCGACCTCTGGACGATGTGCCGGGTCGAGCGCCCGTGAACGACCAGCAGCGCGCAGCCGTCGAGGCGAAGGGTGAGGTCTTCGTCTCCGCCGGCGCAGGGACGGGCAAGACGAGCGTCCTCGTCGAGCGCTTCGTCCGCGCCGTGTGCGAGGAGGGGCTCGACGTCGAGTCGGTGCTCGTCATCACCTACACGCGCAAGGCGGCCGGTGAGCTGCGCGCGCGCATCCGCGCGGCGCTGCACGGGCGCGGGCGCCACGACCTCGCGCGCAGGCTCGACGGCGCGTGGATCTCGACGATCCACGGGTTCTGCTCGCGCCTCCTGCGCACGCATCCGTTCGCCGTCGGGATCGATCCGCGCTTCCGCGAGCTCGACGACGAGCACGGCGCGGTGATCCGCGGCGAGTCGTTCGAGCGCGCGCTCACCGCGTTCTGCGCGACGCGTGATTCCGAGCGGCTGCGCCTGCTCGCGACCTACGGCGCGCA
>CAZDEX010000152.1:0-5596 GCA_964504405.1 uncultured Gaiellales bacterium
CATCCCCTGCTCGGGCTGGATGAAGGTGCGGCCCACGTAGCGGTTCTTGATCAGGCCCTCGCTGAAAGGGATGCCCGTCGCGCGCGCGAACCCGATCGCAGCCGGCGTCCCCGAGTCGGGGATCGGCAGCACGAGGTCGGCCTCGGCCGGCGCCTCCTCCGCAAGCCGCTCGCCCATGCGCACGCGCGCGCCGTGCACCTCGACGCCGGAGAGCCGTGTGTCGGGGCGCGCGAGATAGAAGAACTCGAAGATGCACAACGCGCCGTTGTCGGCCGGCTCGATCGCCTGCACCGACGTCAGCCCGTCGTCGCCGAAGAGCACGAGCTCCCCCGGCCGCACCTCGCGGTCGAACTCGGCGCCGACGAGATCGAGCGCGCAGGTCTCGGACGCGACGACCGGGTCGCCGCCGAGCCAGCCGAGCACCAGCGGGCGGAATCCGTGCGCATCGCGGAACGCGAACACCTGGCCGTCGGCGAGCCCGACGACCGACGCCGCACCTTCGAGCTGCGCCATCGTCGCGACCAGGGCGTCCTCCAGCGGCCGCTCGTCGTCGGCGATCAGCGCGCCGATCACCTCCGAGTCGGACGTCGAGGCGAGCGGCTTGCCGACCTCTTCGCGCAGCTCCTCCGCGTTCACGAGATTGCCGTTGTGGCCCAACGCGACGGTGCGCACCTTGCCGTGGTGGAGGAGGGGCTGCGAGTTCGCCCACGCGTTGCCGCCCGTCGTCGAGTAGCGCGTGTGGCCGATCGCAAGCTCGCCCTGGAGACCGGAGAGGCTGCGCTCGTCGAAGACCTGCGGCACGAGCCCGAGGTCGCGCACGACCGTGAGGCGGCCGTTTTCGCTGACCGCGATCCCGGCCGACTCCTGCCCGCGGTGCTGCAGCGCGTAGAGGCCGAAGTACGAGAGGCGCGCGACGTCGCGGCCCGCCGCGCGGATGCCGAAGACGCCGCACATCTAAATCCGACCCAATTCGATCGTGTCGGGCCAGTCCGGCTCCTCGGTCGCGGCGACCACGACGCCCTCGCCGTTCCCGGCGGCGATGAAGTCGAGCCCCGACCACGCGGAGGCCTCGCGCAGCGCGACCTCGAGCCCGCCGTCGGAGACGTCGTGCGCGAGCGAGAAGCGGTGCGCGTTCTGCCAGACGAAGCGCACGAGCTCGGCGCCGGCGCCGCACAGGAGGTAGACGATGTCGCCGCTTCGCCACAGCGTCGGGATGCGCGTCACGTCGCGCACGAGGCCGACGCAGCCGATCACCGGCGTCGGTGGGATCGCCCGCCCGCCGGTCTCGTTGTAGAGGGAGACGTTCCCGGAGACGACTGGGATGCCGAGCTCGTCCGCCGCGCGCGTGATGCCGTCGATCGCGCGCGTGAGCTCCCACGCGATCTCGGGCTTCTCCGGGTTGCCGAAGTTGAGACAGTCCGTGAGCGCGAGCGGCTCGCCGCCGGCGCACGCGATGTTCAGCGCGGCGTCCATCACGGCCCCGTAGCCCGCGGCGAACGGGTCGCATTCGCCGAGCCGCGGCCCGTCGAGGGTGACGGCGATCCCACGCGTCCCGTCCACGCACAGCACCGCTGCGTCGAGACCGGGCCGCCGCACGGTGCGCGAACCGACAAGGTGGTCGTACTGCTCGAAGACCCACGTCTTCGGCTCGTGGTTCACGGGGTCGACCGGCGGGCGGCCGACCGGATGCGGCGCCGTGTCGAGCGTGTAGCGCGGGCACTCGTCGGTGAGGAGCGCGGCGGGGATCGACCCGACGACCTCGTCGTCGAAGAACGCGCGTAGCTCGCCGTGGTCCGTCACCTCGCCGATCACCGTGCACGGCAGCTCCCACCGCTCGCACACGGCGCGCACCTCGTCGACGCGCTCGGGCGCGACGACCGCGACCATCCGCTCCTGCGACTCGGAGATCATGATCTCCCACGGCTCCAGGTCGGCCTCGCGCAGCGGGACGCGGTCGAGGTGGACGTCGACTCCGACGTCGCGCGCCATCTCCGACAGCGACGAGGCGAGGCCCGCAGCGCCGCAGTCCTGCAGCGAGAGCACGAGGTCGCGCTCGACGAGCTCGAGCGACACCTCGATCAGCGCCTTCCCGCGGAACGGGTCGCCGATCTGCACCGACGGGCGCTTCTCGTCGGAGCCTTCGAGGTCCTGCGACGCAAGCACCGACGCGCCGCCGATGCCGTCGCGGCCGGTGAACGCGCCGTAGAGGACGAGTGCGTTGCCCGGCCCCTGCGCCTTCGCCGACAGCACGCGCTCCGTCGGCAGGAGGCCGACGCACATCGCGTTCACCAGCGGGTTCAGCGCGTACGCCTGGTCGAACACGCACTCCCCGCCGACGTTAGGCACGCCGACGCAGTTGCCGTAGTGGCCGATCCCCGCGACCGCGCGCTTGAAGTGCCAGTCGGGCGCGCCGAAGCGCAGGCCGTCCAGGAGCGCGATCGGCCGCGCGCCCATCGCGATGATGTCGCGCAGGATCCCGCCGACGCCGGTGGCCGCGCCCTGGAACGGCTCGACCGCGGACGGATGGTTGTGCGACTCGGCCTTGAACGCGACCGCCACGCCGTCGCCGAGGTCGATCACGCCGGCGTTCTCGCCGGGGCCCTGCAGCACGCGCACGCCCTGCGAGGGCAGGCGCTTCAGCAGCGGAGCGGAGTGCTTGTAGCCGCAGTGCTCCGACCAGAGCAGGGAGAAGACCGCGAGCTCGAAGTCGTTCGGCGCGCGTCCCAGGAGCTCCCGGATACGGTCGAACTCTCCGTCCGTGAGACCGAGGCTGCGGTGAAGAGGTTCAGCAACCGAGCTCAGGGGGCGAGTGTATCGGCGGTCTAGGATGGCTCCCGTGAAGCTCGTCGAAGCGCCTACTCTGGAAGACGGATGGCTCGCCGTGTCGCGGGCGATCCTCGATTTCGGCGCCGACGCGACCTATGACGAGCAAGTGACGAAGGAGCTGTCGCTTCTTACGCTCACGGTGGCCGCGCCCGACCCGGAGGACGAGCTGATCGCCGCCCTGGCCGACCCCGAATGGCTCGCCTGGATGCACCGGAACTTCACGGAGCCGGACGATGTGGCCGAGCTCGGCGGCGCCCGGTCGTACGCACGCCGCCTCCGCGACTACGACGGCCGCGACCAGGTCGCCTGGGTGATCGAGCGCCTGCGGACAGATCCGGAGACGCGCTCCGCTGCGATCACGACCTTCCAGCCGCACGACGACACGAGCTACATCCCGTGCGTCTCGCTGCTCGACTTCTGGCGGCCGCAGCAATCGCTCGAGCTCGTCGTCTACGCGCACTCGCTCGACTTCGGCAAGAAGGCGTACGGCAACCTCGTCGAGCTCGCACGGCTCCAGCACGAGGTCGCGGACGCCGTGGGCGTGCCGGTCGGCACGCTCGTCATCCATGCCAAGTCGGCCCACGTGTACGAGCCGGAGTTCGAGCTGATGCGCCGCCTCGTGGAAATACGCACGCCTCAGTTCGTCGTTTGATCTCACATACCGGACGCCTCGCACGGTTAGACCATCGATGAGAAGCCGCTACCTGACCATGCTCGTGCTGCTCGCCCTGATCTGGGGAAGCTCGTTCATGTTCATCAAGGTCGCCGTCCGCGACTTCGCCCCGGCGACGCTCGTCTCGGGGCGGCTCGGTATCGCCGCGCTCTCGCTCGCGCTCGTCGTGCCGCTGCTCGTCGGTACGTCTGCGACCGTCGCAGGGCTGCGGGCGCACTGGCCGATGCTTGCGATCGTCGGCCTGCTCAACACGGCGGTGCCGTTCTGGCTCCTGTCGTGGGGCGAGACGCGGATCGACTCGGGCCTTGCTTCGATCATCCAGGGGTCCGTGCCGATCTTCAACGCGCTGCTCGCGTTCGCGTTCTTCCACGACCAGCGCGTGACCGGACGCGCGCTGCTCGGTGTCGCGATCGGCTTCGTCGGCGTCGCGGTGCTCGTGGGCGCGCAGCCGCAGGGGAAGATCCTCGGCGCGCTCGCGGTCGTCGGCATGGCGACGTGCTACGCGGCGGGCGGTCTCCTCACGCGCCGTTACCTGGCTGCGACGCGCCCGCACGTGACCGCGCTCGGGACGTCGCTCGTCGCGGCGATCGCGATGCTCCCCTTCGGGATCGCGCAGGCGCCCGGCCATGTGCCGGGATGGAAGCCGGTCGCCGCCATCGTCGTCCTCGGCACGCTCTGCACCGCCGTCGCGTACCTCCTCTTCTTCACGATCATCGCCGGGCGTGGCGCCGGCTACGCGTCGCTCGTGACGTACCTCGTCCCGCCCGTCGCGCTCGCCTACGGCGCGATCTTCCTCGGCGAGTCGATCGGGGTCGCCGCGCTCGTCGGGCTCGTCCTGATCCTCGGCGGCGTGTCGCTCGGCACGCGCCGCGCTCGCCCCGCGAACGTCCCGCGCTTCGCGTCGGCCCCCGCGCAGCGTTCGTGATCGAGCTTCGCCGCGCGACTCCGGACGACCTCGACTTCCTCGTCGAGCTGTACGCGGACGAAGACGTCGAGCCGTTCCTCGGCGCGCGCAACACACGCGGGCGCGACGAGCTGCTCGAGGAGATCGAGCGCTCGCAGCGCGAGCCGCGGAAGCACGGCCGGATGATCATCGTGGTCGACGGTGAGCGGGCAGGAGCGCTCGCCTACGACGAGCGCAACGAAGCGAGCCGGATCGCGCACGTCGGCGGCGTCGCCGTGCATCCGTCGTTCCGCGGGAGGCGCATCGCCGACGACGCTGCGCGCCTCCTGCAGCGCTACCTGCTGGTGGACCTCGACTACCACCGCCTGGAGCTCGCGGTGTACGGCTTCAACGAGCGCGCGCTCAAGCACACCGAGCGCGCCGGGTTCATCCGCGAAGGCGTGAAGCGTCGCGCCTATCTGCGCCACGGCGAGTGGCAGGACGCGGTGCAGTTCGCGCTCCTGCGCGAGGACCTCGATTAGCATGCCGCTGTGTTCAGCCTCTACCAGGCCGAGTGGTGCCCGTTCTCGGCCGCGGTGCGCGAGCGGCTGACGGAGCTCGGGATCGATTTCGTCGCGCACCAGGTGGAGCCGTGGCCCGAGCAGCGCCGCGCGCTCGTCGAGCTTGCCGGCACGAACGATGTCCCGGTGCTCGAAGCCGGTGCGCTGCACGTCGGCACGCGCGCGATCTTCGCGTTCCTCGGGCGGTTCGACCCGCCACCGGACGCGGCAGAGCATCGCGCGCGCTATCGCGAGCACGCGCCCGCGCGGCTCCGCGACGCGACCGGCGTGCTCCTCGAGCGTGCGGCACCCGTCGCATGAACGTCCGCGACAATGCGGACGAGCTGCGCTACGAGATCGACGAGGACGGCGAAGGGCGCGGTTTCATCCAGTACCGCCGCGACGACGATGCAATCACCTTGGTACACACGGATGTCGACCCGAAGTGGGAGGGCCACGGTGTCGGCTCCGCGCTCGTCAAGGGTGCGCTCGACGATATCCGCGCGCGCGGGGTGAAGGTGCGTCCGCTGTGTCCGTTCGTCGCTGTGTATATCCGTCGCCACCCCGACTACGAGGAGATCGTCCAACGATGAGCACTGCGTTCCTGCACACGATGGTCCGGATCACGGATCCGGCGAAGAGCCGCGCGTTCTA
>CAZDEX010000153.1:0-5584 GCA_964504405.1 uncultured Gaiellales bacterium
GCGCCCATCGCCGACGGCCAGCAGGTCGTCGTGGCGCTGCGTGGCGCGGCCGCGGCGGGTGTGGGGGGGGGAGCGGGGGCGACCGGCGGGCCCGTCTCGCTCAGCTCCGCGACGGCGGAGCAGCTCGATGCGCTGCCCGGCATCGGCCCCGTGACGGCCGAGAAGATCCTCGCGTACCGGCAGCAGCACGGGTCGTTCCATTCGGTCGACGAGCTCGACGCGATCCCGGGCATCGGCCCCGCGCGCATCGGCGAGCTGCAGGGGCTGGTCGTGCCGTGAGCCGCATGCTGCCCGCGCACGTGGTCGCGCTCGCTGCGCTCGGAGGGCTGGCGGCGTCCGACGCGGCACGCATCCATCCACCGCTCGTCGTCGCGATGCTTGCACTGGCGCCTCTCCTCGCGCCGCAGCCTGCGCGGTTTGCGCTCGCCGCGGTGCTCGTCGCCGCGGCGGGATGGTGGTGGGGGTCCGTGCGCCTCGACGCGCTCGACCACAGCGCACTTCGCCCCGATGTCGGCCGCGCGGGCCGCGCGCTCGTGGAAGCCACGGCCGAGGCGCGTACGGGCACGTTCGCGCAGCGCCAGCTGGCGCGCGTGCGCCGGTTCGAAGGTCGAGCGCTCGACGAGCGCGTGCAGCTCGAGCTTCCGCTCGGCCGCGCCCCTCCTCAGGGCGCACGTGTGAGCCTGCTCGCGGTCGTGCGGCTGCCGCGCGGTCCGTCGAACGGCTTCGACGAGCGCACGTGGCTGCGCCGGCAAGGCGTGCATGTCGTCCTGCGCGTGGACGAGTGGCACGTCGTCGGCCGCCGCGGTGGGCTCGCCGGGGGCGGCGACCGGCTGCGCGAATGGCTTCGCGGAGCGTCGGCGCCCGGGCTCACGGGAGAACGGCGCGCGGTCCTCGAAGGGATCGTGCTCGGCGATGACAACGGACTCTCGCCCGGCCTCAAGACCGCGTTCCGCCGCTCGGGGCTCTACCACCTGCTCGCGGTCAGCGGCCAGAACGTCGTCCTGCTCGCGGGTGGCGTGCTCGGGCTCGTCGCGCTGATCGGGCTGTCGCGCGCGTGGGGCCACGTCGGCGCCCTCGCCGCGATCGGCGCGTACGTGCTCGCGGTCGGCCCGCAGCCGTCGGTGATCCGCGCGGCGGTCTCGGGCTCCGCCGTGTCGGTCGCGTGGCTCGCGGCGCGCGAGCGCGACCAGTGGCACGTGCTCCTGCTCGCGGCCGTGGGGCTCCTGGCGTGGAGCCCGTACGCGATCTTCGACGCCGGCTTCCAGCTCTCGTTCGCCGCGGTGATCGCGATCTTCGTCGCGGCACGTCCACTCGTGCAGGAGCTCGAGGGCTATCCGATGCCGCAGTACCTGCGCTACGCCGTCCCGGTCGCAACCGCGTGCAGCATCGGCACCGCGCCGATCCTCTGGCTGCAGTTCGGTGCCGTGCCGCTGCTCGGGATCGTCGCGAACGCGCTCGTCGAACCGGCAGTCGCCCCGCTCCTCGGGCTCGCGTTCGCCGCGGCTGCAGTCGACCCGGTCTCGCCGTCGGTCGCGGCGCTCCTCGCGTGGGTGAACGGCTGGATCGCCGCCTACGTTGTCCTCTGCGCGCGCGCCGTCGCGGCCGTTCCGTTCGCCCAGGCGCACGGGGAGGGGGCCGCGCTCGCATCGGCGGGGGCGCTCGTCGTCGCGGCACTTCTTCGGCGCCGCGTCAGGAGGCCGGGTCGAACCGCCACAGGCTGACGTCGGACACCGGCCGGTAGCCGACCCGCTGGTAGATCGAGTTCGACGTCGGGTTGGAGAGGTCGGTGTAGAGGAAGCAGTACCGGCGTCCGCCGGCCAGCAGCTGCGCGGTGAGCTCGCCGACGAGGGCGCTCGCGTAGCCCTTGCCCCGCAGCTCCGGCGGCGTGTAGACGGGCCCGACGCGGAGCCCGTGGGGTGTCGGCGATCCGTAACCCGCGAACGAGACCGTTCGCCCGTCGTCCTCCCACACGACGAGCCCGCCGTTCGGGTCGCCTGCCCGGCGCGCGACGAAATCGGCGCCGCTCACCTGCGCGCCGACCGGCATCGCCGCGAGCGCCTCGGCCGTGAATGCATCCATCCACGCGGCGACGAGATCGTGATCGCCCGCGCCGTATGGGCGACGGCGGCCGGGGACACCCTCGGGCGGGAACGCCTGCCGCGCCTCGTAGATTCGCTCTGCGACGGCAATACGCGCGGACACTCCTGCGTACGCCTGCCAGAGCTGGGCAAAGCGCTCGGTCGCAGCGACTGGACCGAAGACGCCGTTCAGGTCCAGCCCGCGCACGTCGTCGGCCAGGGCGTCGACCGCTTCGAGGTCGTCGATCTCCGAGAGCCCGAGGGCGTGCGGCGGTGTGTGCCAGGCCGCGCCCACGATCGCGCCGCCCGATTCCAACACCGCGAAGTACGGATCGTCGGGCCCGAACGCGTGGCGGTCGGCTTCGAGGCGCGTTCGCAGGCCGAGCAGGAGGTTGTGCTCCGCCTCGCGCTGCTCGAGGAACGGCGCTGCGTGCCCGAAGAACGCCGCGGGATCGTCGAACCGCCTCAGGTCCACGCCCTATCCTTGACCCAGATGGCGGACGAGCTCAAGCCGGCCTACCTGATCGCGGGCAGCGACCGCCCGAAGGTCGACCGCACCGTCGCGCGCCTGCGCGGTCGCTTCGACGTGGACGCGATCGAGCTGCTCGATGCGAGCGAGTCGAGCGGCGACGACGCCGTCGCCTCGTGCAACGTCATGGGGCTCTTCGGTGCGGGCCACCGCCTCGTCGTCGTCGATAACGTGGAGACCTGGAAGGCGCCCGACGCGAAGGCGGTCGCCGCCTACCTCAAGGCGCCCGCTCCCGGCACGACGCTCGCGCTGGTCGCAGGTGAGCTGAAGAAGGACGCGCCGGTCGCGAAGGCGGTCGTCGCAGGGCACGGCGAGCTCCTCATCTGGGAGGTCGCGAACAAGGCCATCGCCCGCTGGATCGCCGAGCAGTTCAAGCTGCACAAGACGAAGGCCGAGCCCGAGGCGTGCCGCCTCCTCGCCGACCTCGTCGGCGACGACATCTACGAGCTCTCGGCCGAGGTCGACAAAATCGCGACCTGGGCGAACGGGTCGGAGGTGACGGCCGCCGACGTCGAGGCCCTCGTCGCACCGCGCGCCGAGTCCCCACCCTGGAACCTCACCGACGCCTGGGGCACGCGCGACGTCGGCGGCGTCCTGCGCGCCGCCGAGCACATGCTCGATCGCACGGGCGACCCGCTCTCACGGACGATCCCGCGCCTCGTCGGCAGCCTCACGACACACGTTCGCCGCGCGCGCACCGCGCACAGGCTCGAGGAGCAGGGCATGTCGGCGGCCGAGGCGGCGCCGATCCTCGGCTTCCGCCATCATTTCCCGGCGCAGAAGCTCTTCTCGCAGATCCGCAACTTCAGCGGGCAGGAGCTCGACGACGCGCTGATCCGCATGGCGGAGCTCGACCACGCGCTGAAGGGCGGCTCCCGGCTCGCGAACGAGCTGGAGCTCGAGCGCGCGCTCGTCGAGATCACCGCGCGGGACTAGAGAGGGCTCAGGCGCGCGGGCCGGAGAGAATCCGGGCGGCCTGCGACTTCTTGCGTGCGCCGGCGTTCCGGTGCAGCGCGCCGCGGGCGACCGCGCGGTCGATCAGGCGGACGAGCGCCTCGTGCGCCTCCTCGATCTCCGACTTGTCGCCGGCCTCGGCAGTGGTGGCCAGGCGCTTCGCGAGCGTCTTGATCGACGAGCGGTAGCGCAGGTTCTCGAGCCGCTCTTCACCGGCGATCCGGACCCGCTTCTTCTGCTGCTTGATGTTCGGCATGTCGTTGAAAAGCCCGCATTTGCGGGCGGCCGAAGGGTAGCAGAGCGGCCGATCGGCCGCTTCCGCGCGTAACGTTCGATCCCAGTGGCCGACGACGCGACGACTCCCGGCGTGGGCGAGACCGCTGACCTCGAGGCGACCCCGGTCTCGGAGCGGCCGGCGCGGCGCCTCGCCCTCTCGACCGCGATCTTCTCCTTCGCGACCGGGATCTCGCGGGTGCTCGGGCTCTTCCGTGAGGTCGTCGCCAAGAACTACTTCGGCGTCAACGGCCCGGTCAACGCCTTCAACATCGCGTTCCTCGTCCCGAACACGATCCGCGCGCTCGTCGCCGACGCCGCCCTGTCGTCGGCATTCGTGCCCGTGTTCAGCGACCTGATCGAGAAGGGCGAGCGCAAGCGCGCGTGGCGCGTCGCGTCCTCGCTCTTCTGGCTGACGCTGCTCGGCCTCGGCGGCGTGACCGCGCTCTTCGTCCTCGCCGCGCCGTGGATCATGCCGCCGCTCTACCCGGACTACCACCCGCTGCTGATCGGCCTCTCGCAGGTGCTGTTCCCGATCGTCGCGCTGCTCGGCGTATCGGGAATCGTCGTCGGGATCCTCAACACCTACGACGAGTTCTCGATTCCCGCGCTCACGCCGGTCGCGTGGAACCTCGTGATCATCGCCGGGCTCGTGTTCGGCGTCCCGCAGGTGCACGGGGCGGACCACAAGTTGTACGTCTACGCGGCGTCGATCCTCGCCGGAACGATCGTGCAGGTGCTGCTGCCGATCCCGTGGCTGCGCGGGCGCGACGGCCGACTGCGCATGGTGATCGACTGGCGCGACCCCGCGGTCAAGCAGGTCTTCAAGCTGATGCTCCCCGTCACCCTCGGGCTCGGGCTGATCAACATCAACGCGCTGATCGACGGGGTGATCGGCGGCTGGCTGATCACGAAGAACGCGCCGGCGACGATCGATGCGGCATTCCGCATCTACATGCTCCCGCAGGGAGTCTTCTCCGTGGCGATCGCGACCGTGCTCTTTCCGTCGCTCGCACGCTTCGCCTCGCGCGGGGACATGGACGGCTTCCGCAACACGACCTCGCTCGGCCTGCGACAGATCGCATTCCTGCTCGTGCCGGCGAGCATCGTGTGCGCCGTCCTCGCCGAGCCGCTGACCCGGCTCATCTACCAGCGCGGCCACTTCACGCCGGACCAGACCCCGGCCGTGGCCGCGTGCCTCGCAGCGCTGACGCTCGGGCTGACCTTCAACGGGACGATGCTGATGCTGAACCGCTCGTTCTTCAGCCTGCAGGAGAACTGGGTGCCGACCTCGATCGCGCTCGGCAACCTCTTCCTGAACGCCGTGCTCGACGTGGCGTTCTCGTCGTTCGGCACGTGGGGGATCCCGCTCGCAACGTCGCTGGTCAACATCGCCGGGACTGCCGCGCTCCTCGTCGTGATGCGGCGCAGGCTCGGGCGGATCGACTTCGGCGAGGTCGCATCGTCCTTCGTCCGCGTGCTCGTCGCCTCGGCCGCCGCGGGCGCCGTCGCGTTCGCGGTCTGGAAGCCAGTTGACGACGCGGTCGGACGCTCGCTGGGCGGGCAGCTCGTCTCGCTCCTGCCCGCGCTCCTGGCGGCGGTTCTCACGTACCTGATCGCGTGTCGCGCGCTGCGGGTGCGCGAGATGCAGGCGCTACTCTCATTGCGGAGCCGCTTCCGTCGCGGCTAGGCGCTCATGGACCAGCAGCACATCCGCAACTTCTCGATCATCGCGCACATCGACCACGGC
>CAZDEX010000154.1:0-5578 GCA_964504405.1 uncultured Gaiellales bacterium
TTCCTCAGCGCGATCTCGCTCGCGGCGTCCGTGCTGCACATCAAGGCGCTCACCGTGTTCGTCGGTGCGGTCTGGGCGTTCCTGCCGAACGTGATCGCCGCGCTCGCCATCTTCGTCATCGCGGGGCTGATCGCGACCGCCGTCTCCACGCTCGCCTCGCGCGTCATGGGCGACACCGGGATCGGCCGCGTGGTTGCGACCGGGGTCCCGATCCTGGTGATGACGATTGCGACGTTCATGATCCTCGAGCAGCTGAGGATCGCCCCCGCGATCGTCACGATCACCTACGCGGCACTGCTCGGCGCGATCGCGCTGGGCTCGGCGCTCGCATTCGGGCTCGGCGGCCGCGAGGTGGCGGCGCGCATGCTCGAGGGCGCCTACACGAACGTGCAGCAGAACAAGGACCAGTGGAAGCGGGACCTCGACCAGGGAATGGCGCGCGCGAAGGACGAGGCGTCGAACGCGAAGGACGAGTGGTCGAACGCCGGCGATTCGAGCTACGCCGTGGTCGGCAGCTCGACCCGCGCGGCACGCCCCGCCGAGCAGCCGACGGGTGACTTCCACGGCTCGACCGTGCGTCGCCCCACGCCGGAGAGCGGGATCTGATCGCCATGGCGGTCGATCTCGATCACTCCACGGCCGCCGACCTCGAGAGTGCAGCCGGCGCGGGCGATCCCGTTCGCGCCGGCGGCGACACGGTCGGACGGGCCGAGGCGGTCTACTACGACCGCGCGACCGGCGCGCCGCGCTGGCTCGCAATCCGCACCGACAGCGGCCGCCTGATCGCCCCGGCGGCCGGGGCGCGGCCGGCCGGGGGAGCGGTGGAGCTCCCGTACTCCGCGGCCAAGGTGCGCACGGCTCCGCGCGTCACGGCCGAGACGATCCCGCCGGCGACGGAGAGCGAGCTCGCACGCCACTACGGGCTGCTCTCGGAGTCGCCGACGATCGCTCGGCGTCCGGCAACGCCCGTGGCCCGGCCCGCGCCTCAGGCCTGGCCGAGCCTGTGGCGTGAGACGAAGCCGTTCTTCCTCACGAGCGAATTCCTGCTGACCGTGCTCGGAATCGCGGGCATGTTCATCACCTCGGCGGTGACGGAGGACTCGTTGTGGCACCAGCGTGCGTGGACGCTCGCAACGGTGCTCGCCGCTGCGTACATCGCAAGCCGCGGGCTCGCGAAGGCGGCGCGACGCGAGTACGCGGACCGGCGTCGTCGGAGCGGGGACGCGTTCGAGACGAAGCCGTTCTGGTTGACCAGCGAGGCCTTCGTCCTGATCGTCGGGCTCGTGGCGATCTTCCTGACCACGTGGATCGACGGCGACGTTCTGACGCGCGAGCGTGCGTGGCTGCTCGCGACGATCCTCGGCGCGACCTACGTCGTGAGCCGTGGGATCGCCAAGGCAGGTGTCGCTCACTTCGAGCGTGACCGGCGGGACTCGCCGCTCGAGCGCGACCCGTACTGAGCCCGGGTCCGTGTTTGCGTGCCATCGCCGCGGGTGACAAGACCCGCGGCGATGGACACGCCTTTCGATTTCACGGTCGAGCTCGACCGCGACCTGTTCACGCTCGACCGGCTCGACGACCTCTATCGCCGGGGGGCCGGCGCGGGGAACGCGGGCGCCCAGGACGCAGACCCCGGGTTCGAGCGCAAGCACGACCCGCCGCTGATCCCGCTCGAGCGTCCGCTCGCCGAGGAGGTCGCCGACCGCAAGCTCCACGTCTGGTTCCGGGACGTCGCCGACTGGGCGCCGGAGTACGCGGCCGAGCGCGACAAGGTGCTCGACGCCGCCGGCATCGACCGCTCGCAGCGCATGTTCGAGCTGACGACGAACATCAGGATCTTCTCGCCGGAGGGGCCGGTGGCGCTCCACGCAGATCCCGAGACCCAGATCAACGTCGGCGTGGGCGGACGGAACGTCTGGCACTTCTCCTGGCCGAGCGGCCTCTCGCAGGAGGAGCACGAGAACCTCTTGCACGGCGGGCACTTCCTGCCCTGGCGCGACCTGGAGGTCTGGCGCACGTTCGACCTCGCGCCGGGCGACGGCATGGCGGCGCCGCCGCGCTGGCCGCACTGGCTCGAGCATCCCGGGCCGGATCCGGCCGTCAGCTTCGAGGTCGGCTTCTTCACCGTCGACGACATCCGCGACCGGAAGGTGTGGGACGTCAACTGGCTTCTGCGGAAGTCGCGCGTCGTCAAGCCGCGCCCGCCGCGGGAATCGGCCGCGAAGGACCGCCTGAAGCACCGCGTGTTCGACGCGATCAGTGTGGCGACGCGGCGCGGCGGCGAGTTCCGAGGCGTCTGAGCGCCGACCGCGCCGTGAACGCCACGGCCCCGGCGAGCGGCCCCGGATCACGGAGGTCGAGACCGTCGATCGCCGCACCGCGCGCGTAGTCGCGGACGGCTGCGGGGGAGTCTCCGAGGAGCCGTGCTTCGCCGGCCAGCCAACCGAGCCGCACGCCGACGCGGTAGTCATGCACCGGGTCGACCCGCCCGCCCCGCGCCCATTCGAGCTGCATGCGCGGGAAGTCGACACCTGCGCGGACAGCGAGCTCGACGGACTGCGAGAGGCGCGGGTTCACCTCCATCAGGAGGGGCTCGCCGTCTGCACCGCGCCGGAACTCGACCTCCGAGTAGCCGTCCAGGCCGATCGCGTCGACGAGCTGCTCGGCGAAGAGGAGTGCGTCGCGCGGCGGCTCGATCGACTCGCGAAAGACGGACGATCCACCGAGCGGTGGCCACGTGCGCAGAACGCGCATCGCGAACCGCGCGACGACCTCTCCGCCGACGCGGAAGAGCTTGACGGTCTCGCGCGTGCCGGGCGCGACCGACTGGACGACCGCGGGCGCGAGCAGCCGCGCCTCCGCGAGCTGCGACGGAAACGTGACGAGGACCGGGCCGAGGCGCTCGCCGCCGCCGCTCTCGCCGTCGCGCCACGATTCCTCCGGTTTGACGACGACCGGGAGGCCCAGCTCGTTCGCCGCGGCCTCGACGTCGTCCTGGGTGGGGCCCGGGATGGTGCGGGGCGCCGGTATTCCGAGGCGCTCCGCGACGTCGAGGGTCCGCGGCTTGGAGATCGCGATCTCGACCGCCTCGACCGAGCCGATCGCAGGCGTCGCGTGCGCCGCCAGCTCGATGCGGCGACGGTGGAGCGCGGCGACGCTCGAGTCGATCGACGGGATGACCGCGTCCGCAGGATGGTCGGCGGCGAGCTGGACGATCGCGTCGGCATACCCTGCGAAGTTCGCCTCCGGGGGCGGAAGCGCAACCCGGCCGGCGGCGTGCCGGGTGCGCATGCCGGACGCGTGCCGGTCGCGGGACGCCACCGCGACGCGTAGTCCTGCGCGGCCGAGCGCGCGCGTGATCGCAAGGCCCGCGCGCGTGTCCAGGTCGAGGACGATCGCGTCGAGGCGGTCAGATGCCGCGATAGCGGACGCCCTTCCGCGTCACCGTGCTGATCGCGTCGAACAGCTTCAGCTTCCGCGCGTCGTTCGGGCCGCCCGGCCCTGCAGGATCGATGCGCATCCGGCGCAGCAGCCAGTTGACATCGTAGACCTTGCGCTCGCGCACCGACTCCTTCGACCAGAAGCCGAGCTCGAAGCTGACCACCGGCTCGTCGGTGGGGTGGTCGAGCCAGTGCGCCCAGCGCGAGGGCACGAAGCAGCCCGTGCCGGGCTCGATCGGAAGGGCGATCTCGTCGGGCGACTCCTGCCAGCGGAGGAAGAACTCGCCGCGCAGCAGGTTCTCGTGCTGGCGCGTCGACATCTTCTCCGGCGGCCGCACGTACCAGACCGTCTTGCCGGTGACGTCGCACACGAGCTTGAGGTCGGGGTCGCCGTGCAACGCGACGATCGCGTGCGGCGCGAAGACGCGCACGACGGAGTCGACGATCGCGATCTCCACGTCGGGCGCGTGGTCGGCGATGATCTGCTCCTTGGCGTCGCGGTATTCCTGCGGCCCCCACTCGGCGACGCCGTAGATGCGGTACTGCACCGGCCGGCGCGCGGCGTCCTCGAGGACGGGGAAGCGCGGGGTCGTGTAGACCGGGTCGTTCCCGAACCGCTGGCGCCCCGGATCGGCCCACTGCACTCCAAGGGAGTCGCGCGCCTGCGCCTCGCGAACGAGCTCGTCGAGGCGTTCGCTCGTGAACAGCTCGGGGTCGAGCCCGTGCTCGAACAGCCGAGGCGTCGCCGCGTCGTGCTTTGCGTCTGCCGTCATCCCGCCGCGTCCGTACCCACGCGGCAGGGCGGCTAACCGCCGCCGTAGATCGAGATCGGGAGCGAGTCGAGCAGCACCTCGTCCTCGGGGTCGGGCACCTCGTCGAGGAGGCGCTCGAGGATGAAGCGCGCGCCGGGCGCCGCTGCGAGGAGCCGCTGCTCGACCGCGTCGAGCGTCGCGAGCGTGACGAGCTCCTGCTTGAACGGGCGCGGGAAGCGCCCGCGGCCCAGGTACCAGCCGTAGAACTTCTTCAGGAACCCGGTCGCGCGGTGCTCGCCGAGCTCGCGCACCGTCTCGCGCATGAAGAGCAGAAGCTCGGCGATGACCTCCTCGCGCGACGGCTCCGCGGCGTCACCCATGATCTCGCGCAGCACCCACGGGTTGCCCTGCGCCGCGCGTCCGACCATCACGGCGGACGCCCCGGTCGTCGCGAGCACCGACTGCGCGCGTGCGCGCGACGTCACGTCGCCCGACGCGATCACCGGGACGTCGACGAGCGAGACGAGCTCGGCCGTCAGCGAGTGGTCGGCTGTGCCGGTGTACATCTGCTTCGCCGAGCGCGGGTGCAGCGTGAGGGACGCGGCGCCCGCCTCGACGAGGCGCGGGCCGACCTCGAGGCACGTGCGCGAGCCGTTTTCCACGCCGCGGCGCATCTTCACGCTCACCGGGAGCGGCGTTGCCGTCGCGACGGCCTCGACCAGCCGGCAGGCGAGATCGGGATCGGCGAGGAGCGAGGCGCCGGCCCCGGTCTTCGTGACCTTCTTGACCGGGCAGCCGAAGTTCATGTCGACGATGTCCGCGCCCGCCGCCTCGACCATCCGGGCCGCCTCGGCCATCGCGACGGGATCGGAGCCGAAGATCTGGATCGCGAGCGGGTGCTCGTCGGAGGCGACCCGCAGGTAGCCGAGCGTCCGCTCGTTCTTGTGCTGGATGCCGGCCACGGAGACCATCTCGGAGCACACGAGGCCCGCCCCGTACCGGCGCCCCTGGCGCCGGAAGGCCTGGACGCTGACCCCGGCCATCGGGGCGAGCACGAGGCGGCCCGGGATCTCGACGGAGCCCAGGAACCAGCTGTCGTGGAGGTCGATCTTCATGAATCCAAAATGGTACCCACCTAGGGTTGCGGCTCAGTTGACGGCGCCGCTACCATTCCCGCCCGTTTTCCGAGGCACCGCTCTTCGAGGTTCAGGGAGGCCTTGTTGAAGGAAGTGATTCTGACCGCAGAGGGGTACAAGAAGCTCCAGGAGGAGATCGACCACCTCCGGACCGAGAAGCGCCGCGAGGTGGCCGAACGGATCCGCGTCGCCCGCGAGTTCGGCGACATCGCCGAGAACGCCGAGTACGACGACGCGAAGAACGAGCAGG
>CAZDEX010000155.1:0-5499 GCA_964504405.1 uncultured Gaiellales bacterium
CGACCACTCGTCCTTGACGTTGGACGCCTCGTCCTTCGCGCGGGACATGCCCTGGTCGAGGTCGCGCTTCCACTGGTCCTTGTTCTCCTGGACGTTCGTGTACGCGCCTTCGAGCATGCGCGCCGCGACCTCGCGGCCGCCGAGCCCGAACGCGAGCGCCGAGCCCAGCGCGATCGCACCGAGGAGCGCCGCGTACGTGATCGTCACGATCGCGGGCGCGATCCTCAACTGCTCGAGGATCATGAACGTCGCGATCGTCATCACGAGGATGGGCACGCCGGTCGCGACCACACGGCCGATCCCGGTGTCACCCATCACGCGCGAGGCGAGCGCGGAGACCGCGGTGGCGATCAGCCCCGCGATGATGAAGATCGCAAGCGCCGCGATCACGTTCGGCAGGTACGCCCACACGGCGCCGATGAACGCGGTGAGCGCCTTGATGTGCAGCACGGACGCCGCGAGCGAGATCGCGCTGAGGAAGATCGCCCAGAAGGCGATCGTCCCGAGCAGCCGCGACGGGCTCGACGTGATCTTCGAGATCACGTTGCCGCCGGGGCCGCGGTGCAGCGTCCGGTCGAGGCCGGCGCGCCTGGCCGCCCGATGAACGAGGTTCGCGACGATCTTGGCCACGAACCAGCCGATGAGAAGAACCACGAGCGCCCCGAGCAATGCCGGGACCCACGCGAAGAAGACGGCGAACGCACGATCGACCGTGCCGCCGATGCTTGCTACGAGCATGCTCTCTACCCCTTGCCTCGATTACATCTTGAAAAAGGTAAACGAGACAAAGCCTCGACAAGTTACGGCCGGGGCCTCATTCGCCGCGATTGCGCTCCCAGACGAGGCGCAGGCCATGGAGCGTCAGCTCCTGGTCGACGACGGTGATCGTCTTCGAGTGGGGCGCGATCAGATCGGACAGCCCGCCCGTGGCGACGACCGGGACGCCCTCGACGTCGAGCTCGTCCTTGACGCGCGCAACGATCGCGTCGACCTGGCCGGCGAAGCCGTAGACGAGCCCCGATTGCAGCGCTGCGACCGTCGTCTGGCTGATCACGCGCTCGGGCGCGACGAAGGGCACGCGCGGCAGGCGCGAGGCCCGCGCGAAGAGCGCGTCCATCGAGATCTCCACGCCCGGTGCGAGGACGCCCCCCGCGAATTCGCCCGCGGCGTTCACCACGTCGAAGTTCGTCGACGTGCCGAAGTCGACCACGACGGCCGGCGCGCCGTGACGCTCGCGCGCCGCGACCGCGTTCGCGATCCGGTCCGGCCCGACCTCGCGCGGGTCGTCGTACCGGATCGGCACACCGGTCGAGACGCCGGGGCCGAGCACGAGCAGATCGGCCCCGGCCCAGCGCTCGGCGAACAGCTCGTACTCGCGCACGAGCGGCGGCACGGACGAGCAGAGGACGATCCCGTCGAGTGCCTCGAGGTCGACGAACGCGCGCAGCAGCACGGCCAGCTCGTCGCCGGTGTGCGTGCGGTCGGTGCCGACACGGAACTGCTCACCGAGCGTCCGGCCTTCGAAGAGGCCGAAGACCGTCTGCGTGTTGCCGACGTCGATCGCGAGCAGCATGGCGAAGCCATTGAATCTGATTCGCGATCTTTGCGAACCAGATTCAGGGGCCTGTAACCCGTCAATCTGGTTCGGCTTCGCCGAATCAGATTGCGCTAGAGGTCTTCGATCTCTGACCGACCCTCGCCGATTCGCTTGGCGAGCGCTTCGGGGGTGAGAACGGGCTCGTCGCCTTCGCCGCGCAGCTCTTCGATCGTCACGTCGCTCGAGGTGTAGACCTCGGCGCGCGGGATCATGCGGGTCGGGCGATTCTTGTCCCACACCCAGACGTCCTCCATCTTCAGGTGGAAGAACGGGTACTGCGGCTGCGGGACGTACTGGAAGTCGAGCTTGTTGCAGAGGTAGGTCGCGTCCTGGGTCAGAACGCAGTACCGGAAGAGGGTGAAGACCGCGCTGTATTCCTTCTTCAGCCGCAGCTCGGCCTCTGCCTCGAACTCGTCGAGCTCGTCGAGGTGGCTCACGCGTCGGATTGTAGCCCCGCAAGGGCCTCCTGGACCGTGACGGAACCGGGGATTCTCTGTGCCGGAACGAGCTCGGCGAGGGGCTGGAGCGCGAATTCCCGCTCCAGGAGGCGCGGGTGCGGGACGACGAGGCCGGGCTCGGCGACGATCTCGTCGCCGTAGAGGAGCAGGTCGAGGTCGATGGTCCTCGGCCCCCAGCGGTGGCCGATCCGCTCCCGGCCGAGCCGCCGCTCGACGTCGAGCAGGTGGTCGAGGAGCTGCCGCGGGGTGAGCGCCGTCTCGACCTCGGCGACGGCGTTCATGAACCGCGGCTGGTTCTCGTAGCCCCACGGCTCGGTCTCGATGATCGACGAGAGACGCGTCGCGCCGATCAGCTCGGCCGCCTGGCGGATCAGACGCTTACGATCGCCGAGGTTCGAGCCGAGGCCGACGTACGCGAACGTCATGGCCGTGTGACGATCGCCGCGGAGTGCTCGACGCCGAGGCCTGCAGGCTGCTTGCGCACGCGCAGCTTGAGCCGCTGGGGCCCGAACTCGGCGAAGAGCACGTCCGCGACATGCGTCGCGAGCGCTTCGATCAGGTCGAACCTGCGCTCGTCGCTGAGCGTGCGGATGCGCGCCGCGACGTGCGTGTAGTCGATCGCCGTCTCGAGGTCGTCGTCGGCGCCGCGCTCACCCACGTCGAGCTGCACGTCGAAGAGGAAGAGCTGGCCGTTGCGCTGCTCCTCTTCGTACGCGCCGTGGTGGCCGAAGACCTCGAGGCCGTGCAGCTCGACGATCAATGAGCCCGCTCCCGGCGGCGGCAAAGCCGCCACCTCCGCTCTTCGATGAGCTCCGCCGAGCCTACGCTCATCCGCGCACCGCCTTCGCCGCCGCCAGTGCCTCGACGTGCTCACGCACGTCGTGCGCGCGCAGGATCGTCGCCCCGCGGTCGTATGCCGCCACTGCGGCGCCGACCGACGCGTGCGCGCTCCCGACCTTTCCTTCCGCGTCGCCCAGGATGCGCGCGAGCGAGCTCTTGCGCGAGAAGCCGACGACGAGCGGGCGGCCGAGCGCCGCCAGCTCGTCGAGCCGCCGGACGAGCTCGAAGTTCTGCTCGACGGTCTTGCCGAACCCGATGCCCGGGTCGAGGCAGACGAGGTCCTCGCGCACGCCCGCCTCGACCGCGAACGCGAGCCGCTCCTCGAGGAACCGCTTCACGTCCGAGACGACGTCGTCGTAGGTGGGCGCGTCCTGCATCGTCCGCGGCTCGCCCTGCATGTGCATCAGGCAGAGATAACACCCCGCGTCCGCCACGACACCGGCCATCTCCTCGTCGCCGCGGAGTGCGGTGATGTCGTTGACGAGCTCGGCCCCGAGCTCGACCGCGCGCCGTGCGACCGCGGCCTTCGAGGTGTCGATCGACACGGGCGCGCCGCCGAGGTCGGCGACCACGGGCTCGACGCGAGCAAGCTCCTCCTCGGCGCTGACCCCGTCCGAGCCGGGGCGCGTGGACTCGCCGCCCACGTCGACGATCGCAGCGCCGTCCTCGAGCATTCCCCACGCCGACGTGACCGCCGGCTCGACGCGCAGGTGCACGCCGCCGTCCGAGAACGAGTCGGGCGTGACGTTGATCACACCCATCACCGACGGCGCCGGGAACCGCTCCGCGATCGGCGGCTTGCGAGTTGACACATCCGAATAATGGCTGTGATGGACGCGGGTCGGCAGTACCTCGGAGCCCTCGCGCGTCGACTCCGCCGGACGATCGTGGGTGCCGTGGTCGCGGGCCTCGCCTGGCAGGCCGCCGCGATCGGCGCGCCGCTGCTCGTCCGGTACGGCATCGACGCGGGAATCGTGCACGGCCGCAGCCGCGCGCTCTGGCTCGCGTGCGCCGGCATCGCAGGGCTCGGGCTTGCCGAGGCGGCCGGCGGCGCCCTGCGCCACTACTTCGCGATCCGCAACCGCGCGAAGGCGGACGCCGAGGTCCGCGACGCGATCTTCCGGCGGGCCCTCGAGCTCGACGCGCGCTACCACGACCGCGTCGGGGCAGGCGAGCTGATCTCGCGCGCCTCGAACGACGCGGAGCTGATCGCGCGCGTGTACGACTCGATCGGCCACACGATCGGCTACGTGCTGACGGTGTTCGGCGCGTCGATCGTGCTGCTCGTCGTCGACTGGCGCCTCGCACTCGCCGTCCTCGCGCCCCTGCCGTTGATCAGCCTGCTCTTCGGCCGCTACTCGGCGCGCTACGCAGCGCGCACGACGGTCAACCAGGAGCAACTCGGCGAGCTGACCTCGCTCGCGGAGGAGACGATCTCGGGCATCCGCGTCGTCAAGGGGCTCGGCGCCGGCCCCGCGCTGGCGGCCCGCTTCCGCCGCAAGTCCGACGACGTCGTGCGGACGGCGCTCGAAGTGGCGAACGTCGACGCGGTGTTCCTGCCGGCGCTCGAGGCGCTGCCGCTCGTCGGCACGCTCGTCGTGCTCTGGTACGGCAGCCATCGCGTGCTCGCGGGCGACATCACCATCGGCACCTTCGCGCTCTTCAGCTTCTACCTCGCGCTGCTCGTGAACCCGCTCCGCACGATCGGTCAGCGCGTCAGCACCTGGCAGCGGGGCGTCGCAGCGGCGCGCCGCGTCGTCGACGTGCTGAGCGCCGAGCCGGCCGTCGTCGAGTCCCCGTCGCCGCGCTCGTTCCCCGACCGCGCCGACGTGCGGTTCGTCGACGTCACGTTCGCCTACGGGGACGACCGCCCGATCCTCGAGCACTTCACGCTCGACATCCCCGCCGGCACGTCGCTCGCGCTGGTCGGCGCGACCGGGTCGGGAAAGTCCACCGCGGCCGCGCTGCTGGCGCGCTTCTACGACCCCGACCAAGGGCGGGTCGAGATCGGCGGCGTCGACGTGCGCGAGCTGAAGCTGAGCGAGCTGCGGCGCGGTGTCGGCCTCGTGTTCGAGGAGACCTTCCTCTTCGGCGACACCGTCGCCGGGAACGTCGGCTTCGCCATACCGGAGGCCGACGAGGACGACGTGCGCCGCGCGGCGCAGCTCGCGGGCGCGTCCGACTTCGTCGAGCGGCTGCCCGAGGGCTACGAGACGATGCTCGGCGAGCGCGGTTTCTCGCTCTCCGGCGGCCAGCGACAGCGCATCGCGATCGCGCGCGCGATCCTCGCCGACCCCCACGTGCTGATCCTCGACGACGCGACCTCCGCCGTCGACGCGACGAAGGAGCACGAGATCCGGTCGGCGCTCTCCGAGGTGATGCGCGGCCGCACGACGCTCGTGATCGCGCACCGCCCCGCGACGATCGCGCTCGCAGACCGCGTCGCGGTCGTCGACGAGGGGCGGGTGGCCGAGCAGGGGACGCACGCCGAGCTGCTCGCCCGCTCCCCGCGCTACCGCGAGCTGCTCGCGCTCGCGCAGCGGGAGGCGGCGTGAGACGTCCTGTGTCAACCCTTGGCCGCGAGGAGGTGGTTGAGGCTTCGGT
>CAZDEX010000156.1:0-5449 GCA_964504405.1 uncultured Gaiellales bacterium
TGGCCTGGCGTGCGCATCGTGACCGCGACCGGGGCGCCCTCGATGCGGATCTCGAGCGGCTCCTCCACGGCGACGACGTCCTGCTGCTTCCCCTCGGGGATGCGGACGACGTCGACCTTCGCGGTCGAGTACGGCGGCGCGGTCACCGCCGAAGTATCCGTCAGGCGGGAGCGCCGGACGTGGGGCCGTAGTCGATCAGCGTGCGGTAGAGGTCGCGGTAGGCCTCGACCGCGATCGGCACGTCACCGGGGTCGAAGGTGCCTTCCGACTCGAGCTCGTCCTTGACCTCCGCCGCCGCGAGGTACGCGCGCGTGATCTCCGGCTCCTTCAGGTCCTCGCCGTCGCGCTCGCTGACCTCGAAGCCACGGGCTTCCATCATCTCGGTGATCAGCTGGTGCACCTCCGGGATCGCCTCGACCGGCGATTCCTCGAGGAAGGGCGCGAGCTGCTCCCATTGGCTTTCCCAGATGTGTTCGTCGACGCCTGGCTCTTGCATCCCAAGCCATGTTCCGGAGTGCGTCGACTGTCAAACCCCGCCAGTAGACTCGCCCGCGTGCAAGTGGTGGTCGTCGGCTCGGGCGCTCGCGAGCACGCGCTCGCGTGGCGGCTCGCGCAGAGCCCAGGGCTGACCGAGCTGCACGCCGCGCCGGGGAACCCCGGCATCGCCGCGCTCGGACGCTGCCACCCCGTGCGGGGAGACGACGCGGACGGGCTGCTCAGCCTCGCGCTGACCCTCGAGGCGGATCTCGTCGTGATCGGGCCGGAGGGCCCGCTCGTAGCGGGCGTCGCGGACGTGCTGCGCCAGAACGGCATCGCGGTCTTCGGCCCGAGCGCCGAGGCCGCGCGGATCGAAGGGTCGAAAGCGTTCGCGAAGGACGTCCTGCAGGCGGCTGGTGTCCCGACTGCGGCGTCGCTGTCGGTTGCGCGTGCGCCGTGCGTCGTCAAGGCCGATGGGCTCGCCGCGGGCAAGGGCGTGTTCGTCTGCCGGACGCCCGACGAGGTCGACGAGGCGCTGCGCGCAGTGACGGCATTCGGCGGCGAGTTCGTGATCGAGGAGCTGCTCGAAGGCGACGAGGTGTCGCTGTTCGCGCTGTGCGACGGGAGCCGCGCGGTGCCGCTCGGCGCAGCCCGCGACTTCAAGCGCATCGGCGACGGCGACGAAGGCCCGAACACCGGTGGCATGGGCGCGTTCTCGCCCGTCGAGGGCATCGACGTCGAAGCGCTCGTTGCGCAGATCCACCAGCCTGTCGTCGACGAGCTTGCGCGCCGCGGGACGCCGTTCATCGGGTGCCTCTTCGCCGGCCTGATGCTCACGCCCGAGCCGAAGGTGCTGGAGTTCAACGCCCGTTTCGGCGACCCGGAGACGCAGGTGCTCATGCCCCGCTTCGATGGTGACCTGCTGCTCGCGCTGTTCGCCGCCGCGGGCGGCGATCTCTCGGGCGTGCAGTTCGGCGCGCGCGATGAAGCCGCCGTGACGGTGGTGATCGCCGCGCCCGATTACCCCGAGCGGAGCGACTACGCGGGCGCCGAGATCCTGGGAATCGACGCCGCGGAAGCCGGTGGTGCACTGGTCTTCCACGGGGGCACGGCGGTTCGCGGCGGCACGGTGGTCACGAATGGCGGCAGAATCCTCTCCGTGACCGCGACGGGAGACTCGATCGAGGACGCGCGGCGCCGCGCGTACGGCGCCGTGGAGCTGATCTCCTTCGACGGCGCGAAGTACCGGAAGGACATCGCGCATGTCTGAGCCCCTCGTGGGAATCCTCGTCGGCTCCGAGTCCGACCGCGCGCGGATGCAGGCGGCGATGGACGAGCTGGACGCGCGTGGGATCGGCTGGGAGTTCGACGTGCGCTCTGCGCACCGCACCCCCGACGCCGTCGCCGAGTACTCGAAGAACGCGGCGGGGCGCGGGATCAAGGTGCTGATCTGCGGCGCCGGCCTCGCGGCCGCGCTCCCCGGAGTCGTTGCCGCGCACACCGAGCTCCCGGTGATCGGCGTGCCGCTGCGCTCGTCGATGTCGGTGCTCGACGGGATGGACGCGTTGCTCTCGATCGTCCAGATGCCGCCCGGCGTGCCGGTGGCGACCGTGGGCGTCGACAACGCGAAGAACGCCGCCGTGCTCGCGGCGCGCATCCTCGCTCTGACGTGACCGAGGTCGCCGAGCTCACGGCGACGCTCGTCCAGATCGACTCGGTCAACCCGGCGCTCGTCCCGGGCGCAGCGGGCGAAGGCGCGATCGCACGCTTCGTCGAGGACTGGCTTTCGCGGGCCGGCCTCGCCGTCGAAACGGTCGAGCGCGACGGACGCCCCTCGGTGATCGGAACGGCGCGCGGACGCGGCGGCGGCCGGTCGCTGATGCTGAACGCCCATCTCGACACGGTCGGCGTCGACGCGATGGAGCGGCCGTTCGATCCGCACGTCGAGAACGGCAGGATGCACGGCCGCGGGTCATACGACATGAAGGGCGCGCTCGCCGCCGCGTTGCTCGCTGCGTGCGATGCCGCCGCCCTCGGGCTCGCGGGCGACGTGGTCGTCACGGCGGTCGCCGACGAGGAGCTCGGCTCCGTCGGCACCGAGGCTGTCCTCGAGCGCGTTCGCACCGATGCGGCGATCGTGTTCGAGCCGACCGAGCTGCGCGTCGCCGTGGCCCACCGTGGCTTTCAGGCTTCGAGATCGAGACGCACGGCGTCGCAGCGCACGGGTCGATGCCCGACCTCGGCGTGGACGCGATCGAGAAGATGGGGCCCGTCCTCGTCGCGCTCGGCGACCTGAACCGCAAGCTGCGCGCCGAAAACGCCGCACCCACTGCTCGGGACGCCGTCCCTGCACTCGTCGCTGATCGAGGGCGGCCAGGAGATGTCGAGCTACCCGGCCCGCTGCCTGCTGACGGAGGAGCGCCGCACCCTCGCCGGAGAGAGCGACGCCGACCTCGTGCGCGAGCTGAACGCCGTCGCGGGCGATGCCGAGGTTCGGCTCGTCGTCTCGCGCGGTCCGTTCGCGATCGAAGCGGAAGATCCGCTCGTCCGCACGCTCCTCGAGGTCTCGGAGACGCAGGATGTGATCGGGCTCCCCTTCTGGACGGACGCCGGCCTCACGGCGGCGGCCGGGATCCCGACGGTGCTGTTCGGGCCGGCCGGCGCGGGCGCCCACGCCGCCGACGAATGGGTCGACCTCGCCTCGCTCGAGCGCTGCCGTGAGGTGTACGTCGCCGCCGCGCAGGCCCTCTGCGGGTGACCGCCTGACCCGGCTCTAGACTCTCCGGAGTGATCGTCCGCTACTCCCGTCCGGAAATGGCCCGGATCTGGTCGGAGGAGGGCAAGCTGGCGCGCTGGCTCGACGTGGAGCTCGCGGCGCTCGAGGGCTGGGCGGAGATCGGCGCCGTGCCGGCCGACGACGTCGCCGTGGTGCGCGAGCGCGCCGTCGTGCCGACGCCCGAGCGCGTCGCCGAGATCGAGCAGACGACCGACCACGATCTCGCAGCGTTCGTCGACGCCGTCTCGGAGAACCTCGGGCCGGAGGGACGCTGGATCCACTACGGGCTCACCTCGTCCGACGTCGTCGACACGGCGCTCGCGCTGCAGATGCGCGACGGCGGCGAGCTGCTACTGCGCGGCATCGATCGCGCGCTCGCCGCCGTGGTGCGGCGCGCGGAGGAGCACCGGCGGACGGTCTGCATCGGGCGCTCGCACGGCATCCACGCCGAGCCGACGACGTTCGGCTGGAAGCTCGCCGGCTGGGCGTTCGAGCTCGACCGCGCACGCAACCGGCTCGAGCGCGCGCTGTCGACCTGCCGCGTCGGGCAGCTGTCGGGCACGGTCGGCACCTACGCGGCGATCGATCCGGAGGTGGAGCGCATAGCCTGCGAGCGTCTCGGGCTCGAGCCGGATCCGGTGTCGACGCAGGTGATCTCCCGCGACCGGCACGCGGAGCTGTTGAACGCGCTCGCGGTGTGCGCCACGTCGCTCGACCGCTTCGCAACGGAGATCCGTCACCTGGCGCGCACCGAGGTGCGCGAGGTCGAGGAGCCGTTCGCCGCCGGCATGAAGGGCTCCTCGGCGATGCCGCACAAGCGCAACCCGAAGGTCGCCGAGCGCGTCTCGGGACTCGCACGCGTCGTGCGCGGGGCGGCGCTCGTCGGCCTGGAGAACATGCCGCTCTGGCACGAGCGCGACATCTCGCACTCGTCGGCGGAGCGCATCGTGATCCCCGACGCGTTCCTCGCACTGGATTACATGCTCGATCGCTTCGCGTGGATCCTCGACGGCCTCGTCGTCTATCCCGAGCAGATGGAGCGCAACCTGTGGGCCTCGCACGGGCTCTTCTTCTCCCACCGCCTGCTCCTCGCGCTGATCGAGAACGGGCTCGAGCGGGCGGACGCGTACCGGCTCGTGCAACGCAACGCGATGCGCGCGTGGGACGAGGAGCGCGACTTCGCCGAACTCGTGCGCGCCGACCCCGAGATCGCCGCACACCTCGACGAGCGCGCGCTCTCGAGCGTCTTCGACTTGAACGCGACCATCGCACACCTCGACAGCGCCTTCGACCGCGTCCGCCGCCTGATCCCGAAGGAGGAACCCGTCCATGCCTGAAGCCGCCACGCACGTCGGCAGCGGCAAAGTCCGCGAGCTCTACGCCCTCGACGACGACCGCCTGCTCCTCGTCGCCTCCGATCGCATCTCGACGTTCGACGTCGTCCTGCCCACGGACATCCCCGACAAGGGCCGCGTGCTGACGGGCCTCTCGGGTTTCTGGTTCGCGCGGACGCGCGAGCTCGTGCCGAACCACCTGCTGGCGCTGCGCGAGGACGGCCGCTCGACCGAGTGCAAGCGGCTCGAGATGCTGCCGATCGAGTGCGTCGTGCGCGGGTACCTCGCGGGCTCCGGCTGGAAGGACTACCGCGCGACCGGCGCGGTCTGCGGGCACGAGCTCCCCGAGGGGCTGACCGAGTCGCAGCAGCTCCCGCACCCGATCTTCACGCCGGCGACGAAGGCCCAGTCCGGCCACGACGAGAACATCGACCGCGCCGCGGCCGTCGAGCTCGTCGGCGAGGAGCGCTTCGACGAGGTCGAGGCGGTCGCGCTGGCGCTGTACTCGTTCGTCTCCGACTACGCGCGCGACCGCGGGATCATCCTCGCCGACACGAAGCTCGAATTCGGTCTCGACGAGGGCGGCAACCTCGTGCTCGGCGACGAGGCGTTCACGCCGGACTCGTCGCGGTTCTGGCCCGCCGCCGACTACCGGCCCGGCTCGACGCCGCCGTCGTTCGACAAGCAGTTCGTGCGCGACTACTGCGAGACGATCGGCTGGGACAAGACCTACCCCGGCCCCGAGCTGCCGCAGGACGTCGTGATGGGCACACGTGCGCGCTACATCGAGGCGTTCGAGCAGCTGACCGGGATCGAGTTCGACGCGTACCTCGCCGACCCGAGCGTGGTGCTCGGGTGAAGG
>CAZDEX010000157.1:0-5425 GCA_964504405.1 uncultured Gaiellales bacterium
CCTGGAACTTCTTCGGGTTCTCGAGGAACTCCTTGATCTCCTGGAGCTCCTCGACCGCCTCGTCGACGCCGGCGACATCCTTGAAGCCGATCTTCGGCGAGTCCGGCGCCATGCGCTTCGCGCGCGACTTGCCGAAGCTCATCACCTTCGAGCCGCCGCCCTGCACCTGGTTCATCAGGAAGATCCAGAAGCCGATCAGCAGCAGGAACGGCAGGAACGACCCGATCAGCGCCGTCCACGAGAACCCGCCCGTGCCCTTCGAGTCCCACCTGACGTGGCTCGCCTCGAGCGCGTTCTGGAACTGCAGCTGCGCGTAGTCGCTCGCGTAGTGGACCGTGGCCTTCTTGCCGTTGTCGAGCTTCAGCTGCACCGCGTGCTTGCTGGGGTTGAAGGTCGCATCCGTGACCTGGCCCTTCTGGACGGCGGTGAGCGCCTCGGACGTCGTCAGCTTCGCAGCGTTGTTGCTCTTCGGGATCAGCGTCTGGCTGGCCAGCCAGACCAGCAGGACGATCACGATGAGCGGGAAAAAGGCGCTGCGGAAAAAGCGGTTCATACGGATTCTTCGGTCAGGGTAGCTCTTTGGATGTTCATGCGGTTCCCCCGGACCCCTTCCCCTACATAACGGCTCAAGCGCCTTCCGGCATGAGGTCCGGGTGCAAAATCCCTACATATGGGAGGTTCCGGTACCGCTCGGCGAAATCGAGGCCGTAGCCGATCACGAACTTGTTCGGGATCTCGAAGCCGACGTAGCGCACCGGGACGTCGATTTCCCTCCGCTCCGGTTTTGTAAGCAGTGCGCAGATCTCGAGGCTCGCGGGCTCCCGCGACTCCAGGTTGCGCAGGAGGTAGGAGAGCGTCAGGCCCGAGTCGATGATGTCCTCGACCACGAGCACATGGCGACCCTCGATGTTGATGTCCAGGTCCTTGAGGATCCGCACCACGCCCGAGGAGTCGGTCGCCGCCCCGTAGGAGGAGATAGCCATGAAGTCGATCTCGCAGGGGACCGAGAGGTTGCGCATCAGGTCGGCCATGAAGAACACGGCGCCCTTGAGCACGCCGACGAGCAGCAGCTCGCGGCCCGCGTAGTCCTGGGAGAGCTCGCGGCCGAGCTCGCGGATCCGCTCCTGCAGCCGGTCCTCCTCGATCAGGATCTCCCCGACGCCCGCTTCGACCTCAGTCGCGCGTCCCTCGCCGCCGACAGCTCCCGCCGGGCGAAGCCCGGCCCCGCCGTCGGCTGACGACGCAGTCGCCACGCGGCTCTCCGGGCCCGTGTCACTCACACTGTGCCCTCCGGCCGCGCTTCGCCTGCGCCGCCCGAGGAACCCGCGAAATCTGCGACACGCGTTGCGGTCACGCCCTCGGCCTCGACGATCCCGGGCACCGCGACGACCTCGTCGCCGCGGACGACGAGTGGCCAGGCTTCACGGTCGGAGCGAGGGATCTTGGCGTCGACGAACACATCCTGGACCTTCTTCGAGCGGCCGGCGAGCCGGTCGCCCGGCCGCCACCCCCGTACCTTAAGGCCTGGCAGCCGGGACTCGATTCGCCATGCGCCCCACTCGACGGGCCGGTCGAGCGCACGCGGCCCGTCTTCGAGCCACAGGCGATCGTGCTCGCGCACCGCCTGCACACCGCCGCCGAGATCGACGCGCTTCGAGCCCGCGGTCGAGTCGAGGAGCTCCGCGAGCGCGGGCGGCATCGTGCGCCGCTCGTCGAGCGAGCGCAGCACGTTCTCGCGCGCCGCGGGATGGAGCTGCGCGAGCAGCGGCAGCACCTGGTAGCGGATCAGACCGCGCAACGTGCCCGCGTTCGTCGAGTCCTCCCGCCACTCGAGCCCGCGGTCGCGGCAGTACGCCTCCGTCTCCTCACGCCAGACGCAGAGGAGCGGGCGCACCACGCCGTCCGCGCGCCGCACCTCGATGCCGGTCGTCGTGCCCCGAGTCGCGAGCCGGTAGAGGATCGTCTCCACC
This sequence comes from uncultured Gaiellales bacterium, assembly GCA_964504405.1. Taxonomy (GTDB): domain Bacteria; phylum Actinomycetota; class Thermoleophilia; order Gaiellales; family Gaiellaceae; genus PALSA-600. The sequence continues at coordinate 1,971 of CAZDEX010000157.1, forward strand.
TGGTCGGAGAGCGTGTGCCCCGTCGCGCGCAACGCGTTCGCGCGGAACGAGTAGCGCACGTCGCGGAGGTCGGCCTCCGTCGTGCAGCGTGCGGCTGCCTGCACGACCTCGGCGTGGAAGCGCTCGGCACACCACTGCGCGTCCTCGTCGGACTCCGCGCCGCGCAGCCCGTGGTCGACGTGCAGCGCGCTCACGCGGTAACCGAGCTCGCGCAGCGCGTGGAAGAGGCAGGTCGAGTCGGCGCCGCCGGAGACGAGGCACAGCACCTCGCCGCCGGGCTCGATCAGGCCGTGCCGGCGAACGTGTGACTCGATGCGCTCGAGAAGCTCCAGAGCGGGATTACAGCACGTCGGAGACGCTGCAGCCGAGGGCGGTGAGCTTGGGCTCCGCCTCGGTCAGCACGTCACGAACGCGCGCGCCCAAGCTGTACGCGCGATACATCGCGGGGCTCGCGTCCTTGCCCGCCGAGCGCAGTTTCACTGCCCGCCCGAACTCGAGGAACATCGGCGGCGCGAGATGCTTCACGGTCTGCAGCGTCGGATCGAACGGGGCCGACGACTTGACGGCAGCCGCCGCGTCCGTCGCAGCGGAGATCGCGTCCTGCGCCTTGGCCTCGCCCCTCATGTAGTCGGTGCCGTACATCCCGACCGCCTGCAGCTGCAGGTCGTAGACCGTCAGGAACTGCCGGTCGGTCAGGCCGCACGAATGCACGACGGGACGACTCCGCGCAGACGAGGCCCTCGCGAATCCGAGAAAGGCCACCAGCGAAAGAAAGAGAACCAGGACGAGCCCGAGCCGCAGCATGCAGTGGAGCTATCGGGCTCTCCTCAAACCTCCTCCATCCCTCGTTCGGGACCCGGCATGTGGCCCGGCGGAGGGCTTGAATCCAGGGGATTCGGGCGCGGCCGTCGCGGGTGACGCCCCAAAGCTGCCGCAACCTCACCTGCGACCCACCGCGCGACCCAGAGGAGCAGCGCGAGCCCGAGCAGCCGCTTCAAAAGAGAAGGCTCCGATACTCGAGCACCTTCCGCATGCCGATCGCCTCGTAGGTCGCGATCGCGGGCGCGTTCTCGCTGCGCACGAACAGCGTCACGTTCGGCGTCGTCGCGAGCAGCAGCCGGACGAGGTCGCGGAGCCCCCGAGCCGCGTTCCCGCGGCGGCGCGCCTCGGGATCGACCCACACCTGCTGCAGCTGCACCGCGCGCGGCGTCCACGCGGACGCCTCCGCCTTGAAGAGGATCACGTCGTCCTCGATCCAGAGCCACGATCGGCCCTCCTCGATCTGCGCGGCGGTGCGCCAGCGGAAGCCCTCCGCGTCGCGCGCGATCGGGTCGACGTGCAGCTCGAGCTCGTGCGCCGCCGCGCAGGCGGGGATCAGCCGGTCGAGGTCGTCGAGCGTCGCCGCACGGAGGCCGGTGCCGCCGGGCGCCGGCGGCTCGTCGATCGCGTAGACGGGCTGGTGCGGCCGGTCCTCGCGCGCTTCCGGGAGCAGGTCGCGCGCCGCGCGCCACAGCTCGCCGACCGCGTTCGACTCGCCGATGATCATCCGCGCGCGCGAGTCGCCGGCGACCGCCGCGAAGGCGCCTACGCCCTCACCCGACGGGACGACGTTCGCGCCGGCGTGACACAGCGCCGTCAGCGACCCCGAGTCGTCGGCGACGGCGCTGAAGCGCCCGAAGCCGCGACGCGCGACGTCCTCCAGGAACACGCGCTCGATCGGCTCTGCTGCGCAGAACTCGAGCACCTGCCGCAACGACGGCTCGAACACGGTCATGCCGGAAGTCTTCTATAGGCTCAGCGCCCATGCCGATCCACGTTCGCGCCGAGCAGGGGGATTACGCGGAAGCCGTCCTGCTCCCCGGCGATCCCCTCCGCGCCAAGTACATCGCCGAGACCTACTTCGACGATCCCGTGCAGAAGAACTCCGAGCGCGGGCTGCTCGGCTACACCGGCACCTGGAAGGGCAAGCCGATCTCCGTTCAGGGCACCGGCATGGGCTGCCCGGGCGCGACGATCGTCTTCGAGGAGCTCGTGCAGCTCGGCTGCAAGCGGCTGATTCGCGTCGGCACCTGCGGCGGCCTCCAGCCCCACCACGCGCTCGGCGACGTGATCGTCGCCCTGACCGCGGTGCCCGCCGACTCGACCGCGATGCACCTCGTCGGCAACGAGCCGCACTGCCCCACCGCCTCGTGGTCCGTGATCCACGGCGCCGTGCACACGGCGAAGGAGATCGGCCAGGACATCCACGTCGGCCCGATCGTCTCGAGCGACCTCTTCTACAACCCGGACGACGGCCAGTACGAGCGGTGGTCGAAGCGCGGCGTGCTCGCAGTCGAGATGGAAGCGTCTGCGCTCTTCACCGTCGGCGCGATCCGCGGCATCGAGACGGGCTGCCTGCTGACCGTCAGCGACATCGTCGTCGAGGGCGAGTTCAAGCGGATCAGCGACGACGACCTGCGTGCTGCCGTCGACCGCATGACGAAGATCGCCTTGGACGTCGCGGTCTCCGATTAGCGACTCGGTCTTCTTTCTCGTCAACCCCGCGTCCGACAACGGCGCGACGGGCAAGCGCTGGCCGGAGCTCGCCCATCGCGCCGCGCGGCTCGGGCTCACCGGCGAGGCGCTCTTCTCCGAGCGCCCCCGCCACCTGATCGAGCTCGCCGCGTCCGCGGTCGACCGCGGCGCGACGCTCGTCGTCGCGGTGGGCGGCGACGGCACGCTGAACGAGGTCGTCAACGGGATCGCACCGCTTTACAAAACACAGCGGGGCGTCGACCTCGCGACGATCCCATTGGGCACCGGCATGGACTTCGTCCGCACCTACGGCATCCCGACGAAGTTCGAGGACGCCGTGCGCGTGGCGCTCGATGGCCGGACGCGGACGATCGACGCCGGCCGAGTTCACTACCGCACCTGGGCCGGGGCCGATGCCGAGCGGTGGTTCGCGAACGTGGGCTCCGTCGGGATGAGCGGCGCCGTCGCGCAGCGCGCAAACGGGATGTCGAAGGCGCTCGGCGGAAAGGTGACGTTCTTCTATGCGCTGACGCGCGTCTTCCTCGACTGGGAGAACACCGACGTGACGGTGAAGCTCGACGACGGTGAACGCCGCGGCCGGATGCACGACGTGATCGTCGCGAACGGCGTGTGGCACGGCGGCGGGATGATGCTCGCGCCGGAGGCGGCCTCGGACGACGGGCTGTTCGACGTCGTCTTCATCGGCGATGTGGGCAAGGTCGACTTCCTGACGACGGCGCCGAAGATCTACAAGGGCAGGCACGTCGGGCACCCGAAGGTCGAGGTCGTGCGCAGCGCACGCGTCGAGGTCGACGCGGCGGAGCACCTCCCGATCGAGGTCGAGGGCGAGCAGGTCGGCACGACGCCGGCGACGTTCGAGGTCGTGCCGGGCGCGCTCCGCATTCGCGTGCCGGCCTGAATCTGATTCGCGAAGCGAACCA
>CAZDEX010000158.1:0-3568 GCA_964504405.1 uncultured Gaiellales bacterium
GGGGAAGCCCGTGCCGAAGAGGTCGACGATCTGGTTCCCGTACATGTAGCCGGAAGCGCCGCCGACGAGCGACGGCGTGACGAACTCGCCGAGCGTCGGGATGAAGACGAACAGGAACGCCGCGACGACGCCCGGCGCCGAGAGCGGGAGCGTCACGTCGCGAAACGCACGCAGACGGTTCGCGCCGAGGTCGGTCGCGGCTTCGAGCAGGTGGCGGTCGAGCGTGTCGAGCGAGACGAAGATCGGCAGCGCGACGAACGGCAGCCAGATGTACCCGAGCACGAGCATGACCGCGAACTTGCTGTAGAGCAGTTGCGAGATCGGGTTGTCGTGCGACCGCAGTCCCGTCCAGACGAGGAAGCTGTTCACGACGCCCTCGTTGCCGAGGATCACCTTCCATGCGAGCACGCGCAGTAGATAGCTCGTCAGGAACGGCGCGATCAGCGTCAGCAGCAGGATGTACTTCCGCTTCGTCCCGGAAAGCGCGAGGTAGTACGCGAGCGGGTAGGCGGCGACGACGATCACGAGCGAGACGATCAGCGACATCTGCACCGACTTCCAGAAGAGACGCAGATACACCGTGTCGTGGACGAACGACCCCCAGCCCGCAAGCGTGAAGCCATGCGGGCCGGGGAAGAGCGAGTAGACGTCGAAGCTGTACGCGGCGACGATCGCGATCGGCACCACGAAGAAGACGGCGAGCCATGCGATCGGCAGGCCGAGCAGGGCCGTCGCCGTCGGGTCGGGTCGCCTCAGGAGGCTTTGACCTCCTCCCACAACCTGGCGTAGAGCGCGCGCCGCGGGATGTCGCGGTCGAGGTGCGCGTTCGGCTCGCCGACGGCGCGCGGGTTCGCGATCTGGAGCGCCTTCAGCAGGTCGCTCGACGCGGGCCGCGCCTCGGTGTTCGCGTGGCCGTAGCCGTAGTTGTCCTCGAGCCACTGGCCGGACTTCTTCGAGCTCCACGCGTCGACGTACGCGTGCGCGAGCTTGGGCCGCGGCGTGCCCTTGAGCAGCATGAGCATTCCGACCCACGCGATCGGCTCTTCCTTCGGGCGCATGTAGACGACCTTCAGGCCCTTCTTCTTCATCTGCACCCAGTCGTTCGGCCACGCGTACGCGATCCAGAGATCGCCCGAGCCGAACGCCTCCCAGAGCGAGGTCTCGGACGACCAGATCACCCGCGCGAGGTGCTTCTTCGACTTGAGCAGGCCCTGCGACTTCTTCAGCTCGTCGTCGCTCTGGTTCCACGCATCCTTCACGCCGAGGTAGAGGCCGGCGACGGTGATCATGTTCAGGTCGTCGAACCACGCGATCTTCCCCTTGTAGCGCTCGTCGAAGATCAGCGACCACGACTTCGCCTTCGGCTGCACCTTGTCGCTGCGGTACAGGATGGCGTCGAACCCCCAGTCGTCGGGGATGCCGTACTGCTCGCCGTTGTACTGGCCGGCCTTGACCATGAACGGATTGAGGTGCTTGAAGTTCGTCAGCAGCGAGGTGTCCCACGGCTGCACGAGGCCGCTCTCCGCGAAGTACTTCACCCAGCCGACGTACGGGCGGAAGATGTCGGGCTTGGCGCCGGCGTGGATCTTGGCGAGCGCGTCGGACTCGTTCGTCATGTACGTGAACTGCGGCTTGTTCTGCGGATGCGCCTTCACGTACTCGGCGAACATCGGCTGGCCGCCGTCGTTTCCGTAGCCGGCCCAGTCGAGCACCTGCAGGCGGCCGCTCTCGGCGGTGAGGTGGTGGAGCGCGGCGTTCGCGACGCCGGTTCTGCCGGCGACGAGCCCGGCGCCTCCTGCCACCGCTGCGAGCTTGAGCATCCGGTCGCGCGTGATGCGCCGCTCGAACACGTTCTGGTCGTCGCTCATGATGTCGCTCCTCTAGTAGCTCGGGGGACTGATGACCCACATCACTTCCGCGACGTCGTCTCCGCTGTTGGCGACGAGGTGCGGTGTCGAGCTCCAGTAGCCGATGCTGTCGCCGGCGTCGAGCTCATGCACGTCGTCGCCGAGCACCAGGCGAACGGATCCGCGCAGGACGACGAAGAGCTCTTCCGAATCGCCGTGCGCGTATGGCTCCGCGCCCGTCGATCCGCCTGGATCGATCTCCCCCACGAACACCTCGAGGCTGTGGAGCGGCCTCGGGGTCAGAAGCATCTTGCGGCCGAGTATCCCGAACGCGAGCGCCGGCCGTTCGTCCTTGCGCAGCACGCGCGGCTGGGCGAGACCGCTCGGCTGGAACAGGTCGGCGATCGTCACAGCGAGCGCATCCGCGATGCGCTTCAGCGAGGCGATGCTCGCGCTCGAGCGCCCGCGCTCGACCTGGCTGATGAAGCTCTCGCTGAGGCCGGCGCGGTCGGCTACTTCCTTGAGCGTTTGTCTTCGTGCGATGCGGATCGCGCGCAGGCCCTTGCCGACGTCGACGTCACTCGCAACCTCGGGCACACTCGTGGGCACTACACCTCCGCAGGGTCATCGAAGAAAACTGAAGTGACCCTACGGCGTGGCTGAAGGCGGGTCAATGGGCGCGATCTCGTTACGCCCCCCGGTGGGAGACCTCGATGTCGACCTGCCGGCGCCGACGATCAGCCTGGACGACTACTAGTCGCGGAACGTCACGTCGACGGTCTCGTCCGAGCGGCGCTCCTCGACCTTCCCGCGCTGCGTGAGCGCGCGTTCGTCGGCCGGGGTCGCGGGCTGCTCGAGCACGACCGAGAAGCTCCGCGGCCAGAGGTGGCGGCTCGCGACGACGTTCCCCTCGGCGGCGAGGAGCGTGATGTGGGTCGCGAGGTAGATCCACGAGAGCAGGCCGATCACGAGCCCGAACGTGCCGTACGTGTTGCTCGCGTTCTTCAGCACGTGCCCGACGTAGTAGCCGCCGACGAGCTGCAGCACCTCGTACGCGACCGCGGCCGCGATCGCCCCGCCGCGTAGGTGGCGCCACTTCACGTCGCGCACCGTCATCAGCCGGAACGCCGCCCAGAACAAGGCGACGTTGATAAGCGTCGAGAGGACGATCGCGCCGATCTTCCAGGCGACGCCGTAGCTCGCCCCGGCGGACCCGAGCCCGGCGAGCGCCGTCGAGAGCGCGACGCCGACGCCGAACACGAGCAGCAGCCCGAGCGCGCGCACCCGCGCGCGTACGAAGTCGGGCCGGCGCCGGAACGGCACGCCCCAGAGGTGGTTCATCGCGTTCTCCGCGGCGAGGAACACCCCCATGCCCGACCACAGCGCCACCGCAAGCCCGAGCACGAGCGCCACGATGCTCCCGTGCAACGCGTGCACCACGAGGTCGTGCCCAAGGATCGGGAACTGCGCGAGCGCCGAGTCGAGAATCCGCTGTTGCAGGTGCGCGTGCCCGCGCAGCACGAATCCGAGCACGCTCACGAAGACGAGCAGTAGCGGGAAGATCGAGAAGAAGCCGTAGTAGGTGATCGTCGCTGCGAGGTACGCGCCCTGGTCGTCGCCGTACTTCTGCCGGACCGCGAGCGGGAACCCGAGCCACGGGTGGTGTTGCTGGTAGCGGTCGAACGCGTCGTAGCGCGAGCGGAAGCTCATACGCGCGGTCT
>CAZDEX010000158.1:3668-5419 GCA_964504405.1 uncultured Gaiellales bacterium
TGGGTTGCGTCTCTCTCGTCCCCAACGCACGGCCGCTTACGCCTATTTCGGCACACAATTGTCACGCTGACCTGTCCGAATCGTCCGATGACAGCGCGCGGCTTGGCTGCTTCTCTCTGGAAATGCAGCGTGAAGCACCTGTCACCGTCACGGACCGGCCGCCGTTCGACGCCGGAATCGCATGGCGCATCTCCGTCGAAATGCCGCTCGCCTTCGACGTCGATGCAGTCCGTAGGCCATTGGAGGAGCTCGGAGTCGCGGTCCTCGAGCGGCGGACGCCTGAGGAGATGATCAGGGAGGCGCGACGCGCCCTGGCCTCGGAATGGGGTGAACAGCACGTGGCGTGGTGCGAAGAGACCCTTCAGCGCATGCAGGACGAGTATCGGATGAGGCTTGCGTACCTCGCCGACGCACTGCGAGACCTCGACCGGTTCAGGCGCCGAAGCGCGATTGCGACGCACGCGGCCTGTCGTCTCGCCGAACGACTCGTGCTCGAATCGCAGCTCCGCGCCGACGCGCTCGAGCCGCTCGAGCTAGCGCTGGCTACAGGGGAAGTCGATGCGAACGAGGCGATTGAGCAACTCGCGATCGCGGCCGGCCGGAGGCTCGACATTCCCTCGGACGAACTGACCCGCGCGATGCATCGCGCCGCCGCCAAGGGTCTGCGCACACATCCGCCTCTGGGTGCGGCGGCTGCGAGATCGATCGCCGCCGTGAGCCTCGCGACGCAGGAGCGCCGGAACCACGTCGTGGATTGGGCGAACGCAACCGTCTGCGAACTCAGCGGCTGTCGCCCGCTGCTTGCGACGGCGCTCGGCGAGGCGATCGAGCGGTCGCGCTCGCTCGCGCCCGCGGACGATCCGTTGTGGCGCGGCGCGATCTGCGGGGCGATCCTCCAGCACGAGGCGTGGAGGCTCGATGGGCCGCACTCGAACGACCTGCATCCGATCCTCGGCCCTGTGTGATGTATGACAAACGTGATACAGTCGGACTGCATGGCCGAAAGGGCGATCTCGGTTCGGCTCGATGCCGCGGCCCTGCGCGCACTCGCGCAGTTGACGCGACGCGGCTCGTCGCAATCCGAGGCGATTCGCAAGGCGTTGATCGATGCCGCGCGATCGGACGTCCTCGAGCAGGTCCGGGCCGATGCCGAACGCGTGGGCAACGATCCGGAGGATCGGGCGCTGATGGCAGAGATCCGCGAGTTCATGGACGAGCTTGCTCCACCGGGGTGACCTCGTCGCCCTGCCGCCGCCGGCCGGGCCGCGAGGGCACGAGCAGAAGGGCCGCCGCTATGTCGTCGTCCTCCAGGCGTCGGAGCTCGCGAGCCTCTCGACGGTGGTCGTCGCTCCGACGTCCACCCAGGCTCAGGGCACGCGTTATCGACCGTCGATCACCATCCGCGGCCGGGGCACGCGCGTGCTCGTCGAGCAGTTGTGGACGGTCGATCGGGCCCGTCTCGGCAGCCCGGTGGGACACCTCGCCGTGCACGAAATGGACGACGTCGAGGAGGCGGTGAGGATCGTCCTCGGCCTCTCCTGAGGGATCTGGGTACCCGCCGGAGGCGGGCGTACTATGACCCTCCGCGATGGCCACGCCCTCAAAGACAGCCGATTTCGTCCATCTGCACGTCCATAGCGAGTACTCGATCCTCGACGGGGCCTGCCGGGTCCCCGACCTCGTGGCGCGGGCGGCGGAGCTCGAGATGCCGGCGGTCAGCCTCACCGACCACGGCTCGATGGCGGGCGCCG
>CAZDEX010000159.1:0-5383 GCA_964504405.1 uncultured Gaiellales bacterium
CTTGAGCATCTCGGCGAGGCCGCTCTTGACGCGCATCGTCCCGATCTCGTGCATGGGCGTCAGGATAGCTCTCGGGCCAAAACGGCCGCGACGGCACGCAGCGCGACTCGGGTCTCCTCCGGCCGCGGCTCGCGGGTAGTCAAGCGCTGCAGCGCGAGGCCCGGGACGAGGAATGCGTGCCAGAACCGCCGCGACGACTTCTGGACGAGCCGCCACAGCTCCATCGTCAGCGCGAGTGAGAGCACGAGCACGACGAGGGGCGACCAGAACGCCGGCGCGAGCGGGAGCACGCGGTCGGCGAAGAACGTCACGGGCAGCGCGAGCGCCGCGAAGTTGGTGCCACAGCGAGGCGAGAAGCGCGAGGGCCTCGCCGTGCCCGCCCACGTCGCAGCGAGGCGGCGCTCCTCGGTCGCGGCGATCGCGCGATGCTCGGCGCCGTGCAGGTGCAGGGCCCGGCCGCGCAGGATCGTCAGGAGGAGGAGAACGGACAGCGCGACGCCGGCGGCGGTCGACCACGGGCCGCCGACGAAGGCGAGCCCGAGCGGTGCGAGCACCGCGGTGAGGATCAGGTAGCGCTCCTTGGACGGCGCGACGCCGCCCGGGCGGAGCACCGGCGCGAGCGAGGCCCAGAGGCGGACGAGCCCGCGGGCGAGCGGCAGCTTCTGCAGGAACTCGGGCGGATGGGGCATCTTCCCCTCGCGCAGCGACCCGTCGACGCCGGCGAAGGCCCAGTAGCGCTCGCTGACGATCACCACGCCGTTCGGGCGGGCCATGCCGCCGAGGCGCGGGAGCGCGAGCGCCGCATCGGCGCGGCGCAGGAGGTCCGCCGGGTCTCCCATTTACGCGTTGTAGCGCACAAAGGGCCGTCCCGCCTGGGCGGGACGGCCCATGAATGCACGTGTTGAGTCCTAGTTCAGGTTCACCAAACGCCGCGGGAGAAGAACCCGAGCAGCGCAAGAACGAGAACGACGATCAGGATGATCCAGAGGATTCCCATGTGGTTAGCCCCCTTTTCGGTTACGTGTAGAACGACCTTCAGCGCCCGATGGATACGGGCAGATCGACCAGCCGCTCGATCGCCGGGGCCACGTCCCAGCGGTCGCGGAGCTCCCTGTACTCCGCCTTCGCCCGTTCGGCGCGGCCGGTCGAGGGCGCACGCTCGGCGCGGAGCATCACGTTCTTCGCGGTGTGCTCGGCGGAGACGAACTCCATCACCTCGACGCGGTAGCCGAGCATCTCGAGGGCCGAGGCTCGTAGGGCGTCGGTGACGAGGTCGGCCTGGCGGCCGAGCAGCAGGCCATGGCGCAGGAGGGCGTCCTTCCGGCCCGCGATCTGGCCCGCGAGCTCATGGTGGCAGCACGGCGCGACGACGATCGCCTCGGCCCCGAGCCGGACGCCGGCCGCGATCGCCTCGTCGGTCGCGGTGTCGCAGGCGTGCAGCGAGACGAGCAGGTCGACCGGCTCCTCCTTCTCCCACTCGGCGATCGCGGTCGCCTCGAAACGCGCCTCGTCGTAGGCGAGCTCGGCGGCGATCGCGCGCACCGTCTCGATCACGCCGGGGTTCGTGTCGAGCCCGACGAGCTCGACGCGCGTGCCGACCTCGCGTCCGTACGCGACGAGCGCGAGGCTCATGTACGCCTTGCCGCAGCCGGCGTCGACGACGCGGATCGATTCGCGTTCCCACAACGGCAGCGGGCGCAGCAGCTCGACGTAGTGCTGGACCTGACGCTCCTTGTCGCGCGAGATCTTGGTCGCGGCGAACAGCGGATGGTCGACGGGCAGCGCCCGCTGCGGAGCCCGGTCGTGCGTCTCCGCAACCGGCGCGTCGGACGACGGCTTCGCGTCCGAGACGAGCCACTTGCCCTTCTTCGTGCGCCGCGCGTGCACGTCGCCCGCGGGTGAGAGCAGGTGGACGTGCTTCCCGCTCTCGAGCAGTGCGTCCAGGCGCGACGGCCAATCGGCGCGCTCGACGGTCTCCGTGCGCGGCCCGTCGACGAGCTTCAGCGCCTGGCCGCGCCGGAGGGAGACCGGCGTGATCGAGACGCCGTCGACGACCAGCTTCCGCCAGCCGTCGCCGAGCGCTCGCTCGCGGAGCTGCTCCATGCGTTGGAGTGTGCCAGCCGGATCACCTCCAGCTCCGGCGGCGGACGGCGGATGAACGTCGCGACGGCGAGCAGATCGTCTGCGTCTGCGGGGTCGAGCGTCGGTTCCGCACGCGCGACGGCAGCGAGCCCCGCCTGCCACTCCAGCCCATGCGTGCCGCCCCACGGGCGAATGCACACGACCTGTCCCTTCGCGATCCAGACGGCGCGGCCACCGGCGACGAGGCAGACGGCCATCTCCCGCAACCGCTGCATCCGCTTGGTCTCCTGAGCGACGTCCTCGAGCGCCTCGATGCGGTCGCGCAGGCGTGCTGCGTCCTCGAAGCGCAGGTCGCGGGCGAGCGTCTTCAGCTTCGCGCGCAGCTTCGGCATCGCGTCCTCGAGCGTCTCCCACTCGACGCCCTGGAGCGCACGCGCGGCGAGCTGCGCACGGCGGCGGCTCTTGATCGGACCGAGCTCGGTCGGCTGCGACGAGCAGACGACGCTGTCGCCGCGTCGCTTGAGATAGACGTAGCGGTCGGGCCGTGCGGAGCGCGCGTTCGCCGGCGGGCGCAGCTCGCGGATCAGGCGCAGCTCTTCGAGCGCGGCTTCGAGCTCGGAGCCGAGCACGCGCCACTCGACCTTCTCGAGCGCGCCCAGCGCAGCCTCGACCGCGGGCCGCTGGCGCTCGGAGCGGAAGTACGAGCGCAGCCGTGCGCGGATGTCGCGTGCGCGCCCGACGTACAGCACCTGGTCGTGCACGTCCTTGAAGAGGTAGACGCCGGGCTGCTGCGGCGCACCGAACGCGAGGTTGCGCTTGCGGTGCACCCGGCGCGGCCGCGTCGCTGCGAGCTCGACGATGTCCGCGACGGTGCGCGCGCCGCGTTCCTGCGCGATCCCGATCAGCCGCAGCAGGATCTCCGCCGTCGCTTCCGCATCCGGCAGCGCGCGATGGCACGGCTTCGCGTCCGTGACGAAGTGGTAGGCGAGCGCCGCGAGGTTCGCCGGCCTGCGGCCGAGCAGCCGGCGCGCGAGCCCGACAGTGTCGACGACCGTCGCGTCGACGCGCTTGCCCGTGAGGCGCATCGTCTCGTTGTCGAGGAACGCCATGTCGAAACGCGCGTTGTGCGCGACGAGCACCGCGTCACCGGCGAACGAGAGGAACCGGCGGATGCCCGCGGCGACCGGCGGCGCCCGGCGCAGCTGCTCGTCGCGGATGCCGGTCAGCGCGGCGACGGCGGGCTGCAGGCGCGCACCGGGGTTGGTCAGCGTCTCGAAGCGCTCCTCGAGCTGGAGGTTCGCGACGCGCACGGCTCCGATCTCGCAGGGCCGCGCGGTGCCCGGCCGGAGGCCGGTCGTCTCGAGGTCGAAGACGACGAACGTCGCGTCCTCGATCGCCAGGCTCTCGGTGGCCGCTCCGGCGAGCGCGACGAGGTCGCCCTTCCAGCTCAGGCGCGCGTCGGCCTGGACGGCTTCGTCGAGCAGCGAGCGCGCGAGGCCGACGGGGACGGCGCTCCCCAGCCGCAGGACGATCCGGGCGGCGTCGTCGACGGCCACGGGGCCGCGGCGCTCCTCGACGAGTTCGACCAGCCGGTCCGCGGCGTCCAGGCGCAGCTGCATCGCTGCGATCGTAGTACGAACATACGTTCGCGTCCACTCCGAGGCGGGCCGGGCGGGCCGACGGTGGGACGGCCCGCCCCGCAGGGACCCGCCCGACTGACTATCCCACGTGCGTCAAGTGCGCAGGCCGCCGACGAGCGTCGCGATCACCTCGCGCTCGGCGGCGGCGACCGCGTCCGCGTCGTCCGGGAGCTGGCCGAGCACCCACCCCGTCAGCACCTCCTCGAGCCCGCCGTAGAGCATCCAGGCGGCGAGCCGGGCGTCCACGTCGCTGCGGAACGTGCCCTGCTCCTGCCCGCGCGCGACGATCCGCTCGAGGCTCGCGAACGCCTGGCCGATCTCGTCGAGCTCGTCCTGGATGTGCGGGCTGCGCGTGATCTCGCGGACGAGGAGGCGCACCAGGTCGGGGTCGTCCCGCCAGGTGCGCAGCACGATCTTCACGACGAGCTCGAGCTGCTCGGCCGCGGTCTCCCCCGTCTCCTCGGCATGCGCGACCGCCGCGAGCAGGCGGCCCCACTGCTCGCGGAACACCGCTTCGAGGACGGCGTCCTTCGAGCCGAAGTAGTGGTAGACGAGCCCGTAGGCGACGCCCGCGTCCTTCGAGATGTCGCCGACGCGCGTCGCCTCGTAGCCCTGCGCCGCGAACACGCGGACGGCGGCCGCGAGGATCTGCGCGCGCTTGTCGTCCGCCGCGGCCATGACGGCGGAGACCCTACTCGCGCGTTAGGTTGGCCGCATGGTCGCGACGCTCGTCGCCCTCCATCTCGGGCTGGCGCTCCTCGGGCGCACGCCGGCGGAGGTCAGAGCGCGGCTCGGCCCGCCGGTGAGCGTCGAGCGCTACCCCGTGCGGCGCGACGTCCGCTACCGCCGGTTCGAGGTGATCTTCGGCGACGGGCGGCACGTCTCGGCGTTCCTCGCGACGCCCACCGACCGGCCGGCGGCCGTCCGCGCGACCCTCGTCGGCGTGCCCGCGCTCCGCGAGACGCGCCGCTACCGGTGCGACGGGAAGGGCTGCTTCGGCCTCTTCGTTCTTTCGGACGGGAAAGGCCGGGTCATTTACGGATTGAACCGCGGAAAGCCCTACCTCGGCGTGCAGAACGAGTGAATTCCTACCCGGTTCCCACCTTCCGGTGCCGATACTGACGGCGTCGTGAGCGAAGCACTCGAGGTCGTGTCCTTTCCCCTGCCGCCGACGAGCGGCCCGTACATCGAGCCGCCCCTCAGCGGCCCGGTTCCGGCGCGCGAGGCGGCCGCCGTGCGCGTCGCGCCGATCGAGCGTGTCCCGCCGACGGAACCGGTGCGCGCCCCCGTGTCCCCTCCCCCGCTCGCCGCGGTCGACGAAGCCCCGTTGCGTCTGCCCGAGCCTGCCGCGGACGACGTCGACGCGCTTCGCGCGAAGGTCGCCGAGCAGGCCCACGTGATCGCGCTCGCGAAGACGCGCGTCGAGACGCTGCTCGAGGAGAAGCGTGAGGCGTACGAGCGCGAGCAGGCGCTGCAGCAGCGGATCCTTTCGCTCGAAGCCGAGCTCGCGCAGACGCTCGCGCCGGCCGCCTCGACCGACGTCCCCACGCTCGCCGGCCTGGCCGCGCGCGTCGCCGCCCTCGAGGCGGCAGTCGCCGACCGCTAAATGAGTGATTCCGAATTGACGGCCGCGGGATGGTCCTGTGTTCGAGTGTCGAAGT